>DASXMF010000171.1:0-3891 GCA_036495845.1 Rhizomicrobium sp. | reverse complement strand
CCGGTCTCGGCTTGAATTTCGCGCAGCAAAAACATTTGCCGCACCCAGTGCTCCGGAGTTTCGGCGTGGCCATACATGAGCGTCGAAGTGGAACGGATGCCGCAGCGGTGCGCCGTGCGAATGACTTCGATCCATTGCGCGGTGGAAAGTTTGTTGGCGGAAAGAATGTGGCGAATCTCGTCGTCGAGAATTTCTGCGGCGGTGCCGGGCAATGTGCCGAGGCCATTGTCGTGCAACATCGAAAGATAGTCGGCCAGCGGCATGCCCGTGAGTTCGACGCCGTAGACGATCTCCATCGGCGAGAAGGCGTGAATGTGCATGCCCGGTACGGCTTTCTTGATGGCGCGAAGAATGTCGCGGTAATAAAACGGAGGCAAGCCGTGCGGCAAGCCGCCCTGAATGCAGACCTCGGTAGCCCCGACTTGCCAGGCTTCGACTGCTTTCTGCGCCATCGTCTCGAGAGAATGGAAATAACTGTCGGCCTCGCGCGGACCGCGGCTGAAGGCGCAGAACTTGCAACCCACAAAACAGATGTTGGTGAAGTTGATGTTGCGATTCACCACGTAGGTGACGATGTTGCCGGCGAGTTCTGCGCGGAGCATGTTGGCGGCCACGAACAGGCCGAGGAGATCGTCGCCTTCGGAGTCGGCGAGTGCAGAAGCTTCTTTCATGGAGAGCCCGGAGCCGTTCTGCGTCTCAAGGACCCTTTCGATCGACACGCGCACGGCGGAAGTCATGCGCGGCGAGATGTCAGCCCAGTCGAGGTTGGGGAAGGATTCGAGTTCGGAAGGTGGGACGTGGCTGGACATATCGGTCTCGGTCCTTTTTTGCAAACGTTGCGGGCAACTTCTCAACAGTGTAGCGCTATTTACCGGAACAGGTCGGTGGCGGCGGGACGAAGCAGGTCTTTAATTCTTCCTGCGCCCGCCTCATACCGGAATCCGCGGATGATGCAAGCCGGGGAGCGATTGAGTTTGCCGCAGACCAATCCTGCGGCGCAGGCGAGTTCGTCGGCAACGGCTTCGACGCTAGCTTTCAATTTATAGCCGTGCGAATCGCGGCGTCCACGGTCGTCGCGCAGCGGATTCATGCCGGCGATGCCGATGGCAAACTCCGTCAGACCTTCGCGCCACGGCCGCCCGAAGCTGTCAGTGATGATGACCGGGATCGCGAGGCCAGTGAGTTTTTTCAGTGAGCGCCGCAGGTTGGCGGCCGAGCGATCTGGGTCTTCGGGCAGCAGCAGGGCCTGCTCGCCGCCGTTGACATTGGAAACATCGACGCCGCTGTTGGCGCAGAGAAAACCGTGCCGCGTCTCGGTGATGAGCACTCCGTTCTTGCGGCGAATCACCGCGCGGCTCTCGCGCAAAGAGAGGTCGATCACGCGGGCGTCCAGAGCGTACTGCTTTGCCCATGCGATCGACTCATCCGAGGGCTGAATGGTCTTGAGATCGACAATACATCCCTCGGATTTGGAAACGATCTTGTGTTTCACAACCAGGATGTCGCCGGTCTGGAAGTGAAGGCGAGGGCGCATCGATTGCAGAAGCTTTTCGGCGAGCGCGTCGCCGGGGCGGATTTCGTCCGCGACCGGGATCGGGATCAGGCAAAGTTCGTCATGCGAAACCAGCGGATTTTTCTGTCGCCCCTTCGGGGCTCGCGACCCCAGATCTGCCGACCTACGGCTTGCGCCGCGGGCTGCATTCTTTCGGCTCTTCGCGGCTGGGTCATGCCGACTTCTGGATGCTCTTCGCATTGACCAATACTAACTGCAGCGGCTAGATGTCGCCGCTTCGCGGCTGGACGGGCGAGTCGCCCGTCCCCACACGAGTTGTGGTAATTTTCCATTCTCTGAGCAGGCTTTGGGCGCGGGTTTCGCCGGGCAGCGACGCCAGGTGCTCCAGGTCGGCGGGGTTGTCGACATCAACCACGATGCCGGGCAATTGCAATACGATGCACGGTTTGCCGGTGGCTTGCGCCGCGGCGTGATGCGGCTTGAAGCTGTCGTTACCGAAGCGCAACGGAAATAAATCAGCCGGGCGGCGGAAGGCAGCGTTGGTGCCGCGTCCGTCGGCGGCTGGGACGAGGACGCTGCCCTCTGCGGGCGCCTGCTTCATGATTTCTTCGAGCTCCCGGGCCTGAATCAGAGGAATGTCCGCTGGAATTACGAGCGTGCTGTTTTCGCCCCGCTCGACACAAAGTTGCGTGGCCATCTCAATCGCGGCAGTTTCACCAGGATTCGCCGGATCGGGAACGATTTCAAATTCATACTCGGTCGCAAGCCTGACCGCATAGACGTCACTCGAAACCACTGCGACCTCTGGCCGCTCTCTCCAACCGTGCAGCGCAGTCAGCACGTCATAGAGCATGGCCTGCGCTAGCTTTGTGCGAGACGGTTGATCGAGAACGGCGGCCAGGCGCTGTTTCGCGGCAGACAGATTCTTGACCGGGACGAGGATCACGGCTGGTCAAAACGACGGAAGGAGCTGCCCTCGGCGGGCTGGTCTCTCAGCATATTGTCGACCACGAGCGAGAGCACTTCGCGCGCCAGTGTGGCCTTATCGGCGGCGTTGCGCATGATGGTCTGCGTACACTGCACCCGCAGCGCTCCGCTGCGCAGCGCATCGGCGGCGCGGGCATCGCGAGCGTCGCAGATCAGTATGTCGAGAAAATCTTCGTACGCTTGCGCCACTCCCGCAATCGAGCAAGGTAATCCCTGCGCCGCCATAAGAATTCCGGCGGGCCCTGCAACCGGTGCATTGCCCACAATCGGGCTGATGGCCGCAATTTTTCCGCGAGCGCGCACCAGCGCTTCCCGAATTCCGGGAACCGCCAGAATCGGCCCGATGCTGGTGATGGGATTGCTGGGTGCGATCAGAACTGCGTCGGCGGAGGTGATCGCTTCGATCACGCCGGCAGCGGGCTCGGCGTCAGACGCGCCCGCGAAGCGCACCGAGTTCACCGGGTCCTGATACCAGCGCTGCACGAAATATTCTTCGAAACTCAACTCGCCGGCGGGAGTATCCACACGCGTTTCGACGCGCGAATCGCTCATGGGCAGGATGCGCGCTTTGACGCCCAGCTTGTCGCAGATGACTGCCGTGGCTTCGGAAAGTGTTTTGCCCTCGGCCAGCAGGCGAGAGCGCAGCAGATGTACAGCAAGATCGCGGTCACCGGTGTGAAACCACGTCGGCTCGCCGAGATGTCCCATCGCCTGCAGGCAGAGGAATGTGTCGCCCTTCACGCCCCATCCGCGCTCTCGACTCAGCATGCCCGACAGCACATAGGTGATCGAGTCAATATCGGGCGAGACGTACAGGCCCCACCACATGAGATCGTCGCCGGTGTTGACGACGAGCGTGATTTCTTCAGCGGGCATGACCTGGCGCAGACCATCGACGAACTTTGCGCCGCCGGTCCCGCCGCTGAGAACGCAGATCATGCTTCGTCGTTCCTCATGCTTCGTCGTTCCTCATGCTTCGTCGTCCCTTATGCCGCCGCCTTTATTTTCGCCAGGCCGTAAGCGTCGGCAGCAGCACGCAGTTTTTCTGAAAGCAGTCCGGATTTGGATGTAAGAGCCGGCAAGAACTCCGGATACACCGGCAAACGCTGTTGCAGCGAGAATCCCTTGGCCTCGGTGCGCAGGCGAAGCTGCTCCAGGTGCGGCCAGGGTTTTTCCGGATTGATGAAGTCGGGAGTCAGCGGCGAAATCCCTCCCCAATCGTTGATGCCGGCATCCAACAAATCATCATAGTAAGGCGCGGAGAGGTTGGGCGGCGCCTGAATGTTGACGCGAGGGAGTAACAAGCGAGCTACCGCCACGGCGCGCAGCATCTCGCCGCGCGAAGGCTCGGGGAAATTGGCCATGGGGATGGACCGCTTGACGCGGAAGTT
>DASXMF010000170.1:0-1518 GCA_036495845.1 Rhizomicrobium sp. | reverse complement strand
CATCATGAAGAAATTCGGGAATCCCGGCACGGTCATCCCGAGATAGGCGCGCGCGTCTCCCGACCATTGTGCGTTCAGATCCTGGCCGCCGCGGCCTCTTGTCGTCATGGGTGCAAGAAAGCGGCTCGCGCAAAAACCGGTACCGTAGAGGAGCACGTCGCCCGCATGGAGCTTGCCGTCGTTTGTCCGCACGCCCTCCGGCGCAATCTCCACAATTGGCGTGTCGATCAAATGCACATTCGGCCGCTTGAATGCGGCAAGCCAGACACCATTGTCGCGAAGGGCACGCTTCCCGCCAAACGGATAGCCGGGGATGGCCTTGCGGAACAGTTCTGCGTCGCCATCCGTCTGGGCGCGTACATATTCGGTCAGCAATCCACGCAACGCTTCGTTGGCAGAGCTGACGGATCCCGCTGGGCCGTTCCACGCGGGATCGACGGACACGTAGGGGAGCAGCCCATCAGTCAGCTGCCAGAAAAGCCAGAAACGGTACCATTGTGCGTAGTAGGGAACGTGCTTCAGCAGCCATTTCTGCCCGTCAGGGACCGGGTCGTGGTAGTTCGGCGTGGCGCCGAGCCAGGGCGGCGAGCGCTGAAAGACGAACATCTCGCCCACAGCGCCTGCGATCTCCGGCACAAACTGGAAGGCGCTGGCGCCGGTGCCGATCACCAGCACGCGCTTGCCTTTCAGTTCGACGGAAGGGTCCCATTTTGCGGAGTGAAATGCAGGACCGTGGAACCGGCCGATGCCATCGATGTCGGGAAGTTTCGGCCGGTTCAGCTGACCGACGGCCGTGATGACCGCGTTGCTTTCGATCGTTTCTTCGTTGCCGTCCGCCGACCGGGCCCGCGACATCCAGACCCTGCGGCCCTCGTCATAGGCGGACGAAACGATCTCGGTCTGGAATTGCACCCTGGCGCGCACACCGTGCTTTTCGGCGACGCCGCGAAAATAGGCGAACAGTGCGTCCTGGGTTGAATAATGGTGCGGCCAATCGTGATTGGGCTCGAAAGAGTAGGAATACATGTGATTGGGATTGTCGACGCGGCAGCCGGGATATGCGTTCTCAAACCAGGTACCGCCGATATCGACATTCTTCTCGACAATCGTGTAGGGAATCCCGGCTTGGCCAAGCTTTATCGCGGCAAGAATTCCCGACATGCCGGCGCCAATGATCAGCACACGGAATTCCTGCTTGCGCGCGGCCGGTATGTCCTCAAGCCTGTCGCCGATCCTGTCGCGCCCGTCGAGCCCAAGCTCTTCGAGCAGGAACGGCACGTAGCGCTCGGGAATCTCGCTCCCGGCGACGAAATTCATCGTTTCCCGAATGATGGGAGCGGGCGCGGGAGCCGAAGTCGAAAGTGTGCCATCCCTGAGGCCGCCAAGCGCCGCGACAGCCGCATCCGCGATCTCGGCCTTCTGGCTCTCTTCCAGTCCGCCCTGTCCATCGCCGAAGAAATCGTAGACCGGTCTGATCGACCCTCGAATCAGACCGGCGTCGCCAGTGAGATGGACGAG
>DASXMF010000169.1:0-11263 GCA_036495845.1 Rhizomicrobium sp. | reverse complement strand
CGATCATTACAAACGCGCCCTCTACGAGCTTCAGGTTGAGCTGGTGAAGTTGCAGCGTCAGCTCATCGCCGATGGCGCGCGCGTGCTCATCATTCTCGAAGGCCGCGATGGCGCGGGCAAGGATGGTTCCATACGCCGTATCACCAAACATATGAGCCCGCGCGATACCCGCGTTCATGCGCCGGGCAAACCTTCGAGCCGCGAAGAGACCGAGTGGTATTTCCAGCGCTATGTCCCGTTCCTGCCTTCGGCGCAGGAATTCGTGGTGTTCAACCGCTCCTGGTACAATCGCGCCGGAGTCGAACTGGTCATGCATTTCTGTACGAGGGCGCAGGTTGAAAGCTTCTTCGAAGCCGTCGTTCCCTTCGAGGGAATGCTCATCCGCGACGGAATCGCAATCCGCAAATATTACCTCGACATTTCACGCAAGGAGCAGAAGGCGCGGCTCAAGAGCCGCGAGAAAGATCCGCTGAAGCTATGGAAGCTGTCTCCGGTGGACGCCAAGGCCTTGCGGAACTGGAACGCTTATTCAAAGGCGCGCGACGAGATGTTCCAGCGTTCGAGCCGCGCGCAGGCTCCCTGGCGCATTGTCAGCGCGAACGACAAGAGGGTCGCGCGACTCGAATTGATTCGCGATCTGCTGGCAAGCTTCGACTACAAGGGCAGGTCGAAGAAGCTTTCGGGGGCCGACGATTCGATCGTCTTTCCATGGAGCGAAGCCGCCGCGGCCAAGATTGCACATTGAGATCGGCGACCTTTTGAACAACCCCTCATGGTCATGGCCCGGCTGAGCCTGTCCTCCGGCCGCGCTACGCGCGGACCGGGGGGCAACAGCGGAGACCGGGCCACCCATTCTTCATGTCCAATCGCTTGCCGCTATCATCTGGGTGGCCCGCTGGAGTTTACACTCCGGCCGCGCTCTCGCGCGGACCGGGGTGGCGGGCCATGACAAAATGGGAAAACACGAGCCAGCGCTTCGGATCGCCCGATAAGGGAACGCTACTCCGCAATCGCTTCTGCCAGTCGGAGCGCATCATCGATCTCGTGATAAATTCCAAAGCCCACACGGAGCCGGTCGCCGCGATGGTCGACGATGATATCGCGAGCCGCGAGCCGCTTCGTAATCGGGCCGGCATCCCGCGTGCGAAAGGCGAGGAACCGCCCGCGACTTCTTTCGTCCGCAACGAGGAGACTCTTTGAGCCGACCGGCGCTTTCAGGCGGTCGAGTTCGGAAAGAAAGCGACTCTCCGATGTCCGTACATAAGACAGCATGCCGCCGACCGTCAGCTGCTCCTGCCGCAGCCAATCCTGAACCGCATTGAAGCGATAGAGACCGGAAACGTCGAATGTCGCCCCGAAGAAGCGGCTCCCGTCCTGTGCATAGGCGACGCCTCCGCCGCGGGCCTCCAGGGCAGTGAATCCTGCATACCAGCCCGTGTCGGGCGGGCGTGCGCAAAAGCCCGGCGGACAGTGCAGGAAGCAGACGCCTTCGCCGGCCATCGCATATTTGTAACCGCCGGCAAGATAGAAGGCGCGGTGCGCAACGCGCGACAGATCGGTCGGCAGCGCCATGAAGCCATGATATCCGTCGACCGCGATCGATGTCTGCGTGTCCGGCACGGCGTCGACGATTCCGGCGAGATCGCGCAGCGCGAATCCCGAATCGAAAAAAACCTGACTGAAATAGACGAGGTCATGGCCTCCCGCTTTCGCGGCTTCGGCAAAGCGGCTCTCGAATGTGTCGAACGGCTCGCAAGGCACCCGCGTAACGGCGGCCCGCCCGTCTTCCTCCAGCCGCGCAATCTGGCGCGCGAAGCTCATGAATTCGGAACCTGTGGTGAGAACGCGGATGGGACGTCTGTCCTGCAGGCAGGAGAGGAGCCGCAGCACGAATCCATGTGTGTTGGGACCGAAGGCGAGCGTCGATGGATCGGACAGATTCAATTCGCGCGCGATGTGCGATTGCGCCTGCGGAATTGTTTCGGCGAATACATGATCCCATTTGCGATCGAGCAGGCGTGCGGCGTCGCGCCAGGCTGCTTCCTGTCCCGCAAACGTCACGTCCGGCCAGGGATGATGGCTGTGCGCGGCTGCATGAAAGGGCGCGCCGGCCAAGCCGACGCTGATCGAGAAGCCCTTCACTGCGGCGACACCGGGCCCGCCTTGATGTCAGGGTCGTTCAGGTGCCAGGCCTTCCAGCGCATGGCGTTGAAGATGCGGGTACGTCCCGACGGATGGTCGTAAAAGACGAACTCCTCGATCGGCGAAGGATCCAGCTTGCGATATTCGGCGAGCTTGAGAGCCGCCGTCGCAAAACCGTCGGGCTGACGCGCGGCGTTGAGACCGAAAATATCGGCCTGCGCTTCCGTCGTGCGCGTGATCGTGTTGGTCACCGGAGTTGCAAGAGCGAAGAAGAACGCCAGAAGCGCCATGAGAATGGGCAACCCCGCCGGATCGTCGATGCTGCGTACGTCCCAATTTCCGCCGAAGACACCGACAAGCGCGCCGAAGCCCCAATGGAGAAAGACGAAGGCCACAAGGATGACCAGGCTGAACCAGGTGATGAGAAGCTCCACGTGATTGAGCACGTAATGGCCCATCTCATGGCCGAGTACGGCTTCGATCTCGGGCGGCGTGGAGCGCTTCAGCAGATTGTCGGTCATCGAGATGCGCGTTGTACCCAGGAATCCGGAGACGTTTGCGGAGATTCGTTTGCTCTGCCGCGACGCATCGAATTCGTAGACGTTGGTCACGGGAATTCCGTTCGCCTTTGCGAGAGCGACGATCTTTTCCTTGAGCGGACTTTCAGCCAGAGGTTTGTACTGATTGAGAAGCGGAGCCACGAGCACGGGCGCGGCAGCGGAGTACACCGCGAACAGTACCGCGATCACCACGGTACCCCAGGCCCACCAATACCGGCGCGTGCCGCGAATGACGGCGTAAATCAGGGTCGCCGCGATCGCGAATGCAACCAGGTTGACCGCGAAGGCGATGCCGAAATCGTCGAGCCATTGGAGGAAATTCTGATTGGAGAGCCCATAGGCGTGTTCGCGGAAGAATTGCTCGTAGATATCGAGCGGAAACGTCAACAGGCCTGTAATGACAACGAACATCGTGACATAGATCGGCACCTGCCAGAAACGCGAGCGGGTGATCCTCTGAGCGAGGTTTCGCATCGAGGCCGAGAGGCCGGTCCACAGAAGCAGCGCCGAAACTGCGATCGCATAGATCGCATCGACGAAGATCAGCACATAGCCACCCTCGAAATAGGAATCCGAACGCTCGCGGGCAGCGCCGGACACGCGGGCGAGATAGGCGTCGGTGGCTTTTTCGGGATCGAATTTGATGGCAGGGGGCGCTTCGGTCTTCGTCGTAGGCAGGGTGTGGACGATGACGGGCGACACCGGCGCCGCCTTCAGCTCCGCTTGCGCCAATGCGTCCGGACCGCAGACCAGAACCGCCGCGAACAGCGCCGCGATCGCGGCAAGTTTCCACCCCATCGACATCTCCCGTTCCTGGTTGTCCGACAACGCTGGCGCGAGCGAACAGAATTGCTCGCATTCGTCGAGCGTTTTACCTCCCCTGAAGGGGAAGGTAAAAACAAGGTGACGCATTTTTCTGCGAAACGCGAGATTGGCCATTCGGACGATCGGGGCGAAGGGTATCAACGCCGGGCAGCGTGGGCGATCAATTCGCGATAGAGCGCGATGGTGTCGCCTGTCATTCGTTCGATCGTGAAATGCCGGGCAATATGCGCCTGGCCCTGTGCGCCCATCGCCGCGCGTCCCTCTGGTCCTTGTGCAATCACATTGCGGAGAGCGCGGGCCAGCGCATTGGGGTCGCCCGGACGCGTCAGATATCCGGAAATACCGGGCAGCACGGTTTCGCGCGCGCCGCCATGGTCGGTGGCGATCACCGGCCGGCCCATCGCGCTTGCTTCCGCGGCCACGCGTCCGAATCCTTCGGCCTGGGTGGAAGCGGAGACGACGACATCGCTTGCGAGATAGGCCGTCGGCATGTCGTCCACGTGCCCGATCATGGCCACGCTGCGCTCGAGCCGCGCCGCGGTTATCGCGCGCCGCAATTCGCGCTCATAGTCCTCGCGTTTCTGCGCGTCTCCGGCCAGCACGGCAATGACGGGATCCGGACTGGGCTGTTGCGCGAGCTGCTCGAGAGCGGCGATGAGGATCGACTGCCCCTTGAGGCGCGTCAGCCGACCGGGGAGAAGAATGACGAAGGCGCCATCTGTTGCGCCCCACGCCGCGCGCACATTCCGGACATTCTCTTGCGAGATGCGTGCGGTATTGAAGCGCGCGAAATCGACGCCCCGCGGAATGACGACAAGCCTCTTGGGCTCGAAATTGTGTTCCATGAGGATGTGCTGCGCCGTCCACTCAGAATTTGCGATCACCGCGTCGCCGCGCGCCATGACCGAATTGTAAAATCGCTTGAGGGGCGAGCGCGCAGTATAAAGGCCATGATAGGTCGTGACGAAGGGAACTGCGGTGCCGCGCGTCGCCCATAGTGCGCTCCAAGCCGGCGCGCGGGAGCGTGCATGAACGAGCGCGACGTTCCGTAGACCGACCAGATTGCGGATGCGGCGTGCATTTGCGGCCAGGCGATGCGGTAGCTTGGTGTCAGCCGACATCGAAATCCACTCGCCACCGGACTTTTCGAGTTCGGCCACCATCCGCCCGCCCGCCGACGCCACGAGCGCGGTAAAGCCGGCGCGGGCAAGGGCCGCCGCGATGTCGAGGGTCGAGCGCTCCGCGCCTCCTGTCTCGAGGGCCGGCACGATCTGAAGGATCGCTGGCCCGGATCGTGCGAGGCTTCTATTCTCGCCCATCGCGTCCCGTCATCCGAAAGAGATGTTGACCATGCGGGTTCTCGCGCCCATTTTCAAAGCCGGGGCTGCGCTGGCCGGAATTCTGCTCGCCGGCACGTGTGCATCGCTCGCGGCCAAACCGTCGGGGCTGGACGATCCGGCGCTTGGCCGCGGCAGCCGATACGACCGCTGCCTAATCCTCGTTCGGCGCGATGCCGCGCGCGCGGATTCGGAAGCGCGTGCCTGGTCCGGCGCAGACGGCGGTGCGGCAGCCCTTCATTGCGAGGCGCTCGCGCTCACGGAGCTCAAGCGTTATTCGGAAGCGGCGCAGAAACTCGAAGCGGCTGCGGCGCAATCCGCGCCCGCGCCTTCACTGCGCGTCGAATTGCTGGACCAGGCGGGCAACGCGTGGCTGCTCGCGGGCGACGCCGGAAAGGCGGAAACGGCGCTCGATTCCGCGCTCGCGCTGCAGCCGAAGAACGAGGACGTTCTGGCCGACCGCGCACGCGAGCGCGGCGCGGCGCGCAACTGGACAGCCGCCATCGAAGACCTCACATCGGTGATCGCGCTCGATCCCGATCGCGCCGATATCTATGTGCTGCGCGCGAGTGCCCTGCACGCGCAGGGCCGCAAGACCGAGGCGCGTGCCGACATCGAGAGAGCGCTCGGAATCTATCCGAACTATCCGGAAGCACTGGTCGACCGCGGCACGATGCGGCTGGAAGCCGGCGACAAATCCGGCGCCCGCGCCGATTGGCAACTGGCCGCGAAGGAAGCGCCCGACAGCGATGCCGGCGCGGCGGCGCTCGCGCATCTCAAATCGCTGGGCGGGCCGCCTCCTCCGGGGAAGCACTGAAGGTATTCCATTCCGAATTCACGTCGGGGTCGGACTCATCCGCGGTGTGCCGCGACCGGATTTCCTGGAACGTACGCGGATCGAGCAACCGGCCCAGTGCCCACACGGCCATCGCGCGTACAAGCGGCGAGGCGTCGGCGAGGCATCGCTCTGCTTCCGGCACAAGAGTGGCGTCGCCGGAATTGCCGATGGCGATCAAAACGTTTCGGACAAATCGGTCGCGTCCGATGCGTTTGATCGGCGACTTACGGAACAGCGCACGAAACGCCGCGTCGTCGAGGCGCGACATCTCGGCGAGCCCGGGCGATTCAAGTTCAGCGCGCGCATGGAAGCGCGCCTCGTTCGCGACAGACGCGAATCTGTTCCAGGGACACACGGCAAGGCAGTCGTCGCAGCCATAGATGCGGTTGCCCATCGCCGCGCGGAATTCGCGCGCAATGTTTCCCTTGTGCTCAATGGTGAGATAGGAGATGCAGCGCCGCGCGTCGATCTGATAGGGACCCGTGAAGGCCCGCGTCGGACAGATGTCGAGGCAGCGCCGGCACGAGCCGCAATGATCGGTCTCGGGGTCGTCCGGCTCGAGCTCGAGCGTCGTGAAGATCGAGCCGACGAACAGCCAGGAACCGAATTCGCGCGAGACGAGGTTGGTATGCTTGCCCTGCCAGCCGAGGCCCGCCTGCTGGGCCAACGGCTTTTCCATCACCGGTGCTGTGTCGACGAAGATTTTCACCTCCTGGCCGGGTTTGCGCGCGATGCACTGTGCGAGCTTCTTGAGCTTCGCCTTCAGCACGTCGTGATAATCGTCGCCCTGGGCATAGACGGAGATCGCGCCCTGTGAAGGACGATCCAGCGGGGCCAGCGGGTCGCAAGCCGGTCCGTAGTTGGCGCCGAGCACAATGACAGAACGTGCCTCCGGCCAGAGCGCATCAGGGCTTGCGCGGCGGTCGGCGTTCCTTGCGAGCCAGTCCATCGTTCCGTGCCGGCCTTGGGCCAGGAACTGCGCAAGGTCGTCGCCCGTGCGCGCGGGCATCACGGCTCGTGTAAAGCGCACGACATCGAAGCCCAATTCTGCAGCACATGCGCGGATCGCCTCGCGCGGGTCCCGCTCAGGCGTCGAGGTCCGCATAATGCGAAACCGGCGGTTGCCCCGGCACGCGATCGGCCAGAAGGTTGCGGAAGGACGGTCGCGATTTCATGCGCATGTACCATTCGGCGGCGGCGGGAAACTCCTTCCAGGGAACTTCGCCGAAATAGTCGAGCGCGGAGAGATGGGCGGCCACCGCGAGATCGCCGAGCGTGCAATCGCGAGTGGTGAGATAGCCGTTGCGTTCCGCGGAAGCGCCAAGCTCCGCCAGCGCCGTTCGCAAGGCTTCGCGACCCGTGCGCACCGTATCCATGTCGGGCGCCCGCCGCGCCGCCGCGCCGGTGAATTTCTGCGACGCGCGCTCGTAGACGATGCGCTTGGTGACGTTTTCCTGAAACGGCCCCATCACCCAGTCGAGCAGCCGCAGCGATTCCCGCCGGGCGGCGTCGTCATCAGGCGCGAGTGGATGATCCGTGTACGAACCTTCTAGATGGTCGACGATCGCCCACAAGCCTTCGCAGCGCGTGCCGTCCATGTCGACGAACACGGGCAGATGCTCCGTCAGGCTCTCGGGGCCGACGCAGTCGCAGGTCAGGCGCTTCTCCGCGACGAGCAGACGCGCGAAGCGGGACGGGGGCGCAAGCAGAAACTGGATCAGGCGACGCATGAGCGCAATCTAGAGAAGTGGACGCGCCGCTCCTAGTGGCGCAGACAGGAATCAAGTCCGTCGCGGCGGACCTGCGACATGCGAGCGAGCAGAATTGCGGAGCGGCGCGCGACATAGGGACCGGGGCGTGCGGCGCGCCAATCGTCGGGGTCGGGGAGTATGGCGGCCAGCCGCGCGGCCTCGGTCGCGGAGAGGCTACCGGCGGAACGGTGAAAATAGGCACGCGATGCGGCTTCCGCGCCGAAATTGCCGTTTCCCCAATCGACGATGTTCAAATAGACGGTCATGGTTCGGGGTTTCGGCCACAGCGTTTCCATCAGCACGGTCAGCCAGGCTTCAAGCCCCTTGCGCACCCAGCTGCGGACCGGAAGCAGGAACAGGCTGCGTGCCGTCTGCTGGCTGATCGTGCTCGCACCACGAAGCCTTGCGCCGTCTTCGTGCGCACGCACGGCGCTGTTAATGGCGCTCCAGTCGAAGCCGTGATGCGAGCAGAAATTCTGGTCTTCGGAGGCGACGACCGCGCGGGTGAGGACAGGGGAAATGCGCTTGGCCGAAATCCAGCTGTGATGTGCATCTTTCCCGGAGACCCAGGAAAGGACCATTTGTGGCGTGGCCGGCACAGGCACGAACCGGAACAGCAGGAGCACGAGGACCGGCAGCACAAAAAGTAGCGAAAAGAGCGCGATCACGACTCGTCGGCCCCAGCGCGCACGTCGGTGAGCGCGGCGCCCCGCGCGGGACCAGGAGCCGCGGGACCAGATGGCTTCGGGGCGAGCGGGCACGGGATCCATGGATTTGCTTGGCGCGAAATTCGTAGGTCCTATTCGCGCTTCGTGATAGGCGTCGCCGCGCAAAAATTCGAGGGCATCCATGCACGACTGGTTGACTGCGATCATTCTCGGGATCGTCGAAGGCCTGACCGAGTTCCTGCCCGTTTCCTCGACAGGGCATCTGCTGGTGACGGAGAAGCTGCTCCTGCTGGACGACACTCGCTGGCACGCCTTCACCATCGTCATTCAACTGGGCGCGATCCTCTCGGTGGTCGCCGTCTATTGGCGCAAATTCTGGCAGGTGCTGCTGGGCCTGCCGCGCGATCCCGCCGCCCGCCGCTTCGCGGCGATGATTATCGTCGCCTTCATCCCCGCTGGCATTCTGGGCGCCACGCTGATCAAGACGATCAATGCGGTATTGCTCAATCCTACGCGCGCACTTCCCGTTATTGGCACCGCCTGGATCCTGGGCGGCGTTCTCATCCTTGTGCTCGAACGGATTGCACCGAAGCCGCGCTTCGCGCAAAGCGACAATCTTCCGCTGTGGAAATGCCTGCAGATCGGGTTTTGCCAGTGCCTCGCGTTGCTGCCGGGAGTCTCGCGCTCGGGCGCCACCATCCTGGGCGCAGAACTATTGGGTGTGGAGCGCAAGGCGGCGGCGGAATTCACGTTTTTTCTTGCAGTTCCCACCATGCTGGGCGCCTCGGTGTTCGAGCTTTACAAAGAAGGGGCGACGCTCACGCGTCACGACGATTCGCTCATCGGCATCGGCTTTGTCGTGTCGTTTCTGGTCGCTTTCGTGGTGGTGAAGACCTTCATCGCCTTCATCGGCCGCTACGGGCTGAAGCCGTTCGGCTGGTACAGGATCGCGTCGGGTCTGGCGCTGTTCGCCTTTATCTGGGCGCACTGACGGGATGGCGCGGGGGCTCTTCGAACTGTCCTTCCCGCCGGAAGCGCCAGAGATAGGTCGGAATCACCGCTTCCACCGTTTCCGCATCGATGCCGAAATCGGAAAGCCCCAAAGCGCCCGGCGTCACGACATTGTCCTGCTTCAGAAGCAGCACCTGATCGCGCGTCAGCATCGGTTTCGGCATGAGTTCCAGAATGCGGGCCTGCAACATGGCCACGGACCAGGGTAGGGCGACGAGCATGCGGCGGCGCCTCGTCTCGGCCAGCACGAGTTGCATCAGCTCCCGGAACGTATAGATGCGCGGGCCGCCCAGCTCGTAAATCTTTCCCCGCGTCGAACTCGCTGCGACGCACGCCGCAAGAGCGGATGCGACATTGCCGACATAGACCGGCTGAAAGCGGGTGCGTCCGCCGCCGATCAGCGGCAGCGCCGGCAGCAACCGCGCGAGCGCGGCAAAGCGATTGAAGAAATCATCCTCCGGACCGAATACGATCGAAGGACGAAGAATTGCGGCATCGGGATATGCGTCGCGCACCCGCGCCTCGCCGTCGGATTTCGAGCGGGCATAAAGAGATTCCGACTGACTGCTGGCGCCGAGCGCAGACATATGGGCAAGAGCTGCGACGCCTTCGCGCCTGGCAGCATTTGCGACAATTCCCGCAGATTCCGCGTGAACGCGCTGGAAACGCTGTCGCCCGGATTCGTAGAGGATGCCGACGAGATTGATCGCTGCCGCAGCTCCTTTCATTGCACGCGCAACAGAATCGGTATCCGCGACATCGGCCTTCACGATCTGGATTTGCCCGACATGACCCATCGGCAGAAGGAAATTTGCGAGATTGGGCCTGCGGACGCCGACGCGAATTCGCCAGCCGGCGCGCGCGAGCCCGCGCACGGCATAGCGGCCGACGAAACCGGAGCCGCCGAAAACGGTAACGACCTTGGTCATGGGAAATGGCGCCCGGATTTGCGGGCCCGTATTAGCGCCAACACGTCGGGTTCGAAAGGTGCCTACTCTTCGACGTACTGCCTTTCGCCGCTTTTCGGTTCGACATAGACGGTGACGGTGCGGCCGGACTCCGCATCGACAAATCGCTCGCTCGTGCGCTCCCAGCCGGGGCCGGGCTTCGAGTGGGCAAGCGGCTTGTAGCGGAAGCGCTCATACACCACCGCCGCCAGAAGGATCGCTCCCCAGATCAGAAGCATGAAGCCGGGGGGATCTGCGCCGAGCAACAGGCATATCGCGCCGGTGCCGAGCGCGCTGGCGCTCATGATCATCAGGACGTTACGGAGCATGGGGTTCCGCGGGCTCAAGGATCACCGCGGTGCCATAGGCGACGATCTCGCTCATGGTCTGTCCGATCTCGGCGGAATCGAACCGCATCATAATCACGCCGTTCGCTCCCATCACCGTTGCGTTCTTCACCAGCCGGTCCACGGCGTGGCGGCGGGCCTCTTCGAGCAACTGGGTATATTCGTGAATCTCGCCGCCGACGATCGAGCGCAGACCCGCCATTATGTTGCCGCCCAATCCGCGCGAGCGCACCACCACGCCGAAGCACTGGCCCAGCGTCTGTTTCGTCCGATAGCCCGCCACGCCTTCGGTTGTCACCACGAGCATCGCGTCTCTCCCTCCGGTCCGACTCGGCATTCATTATGGCCGGAATCGGGACACGTTGCCCAATCCTGCTCGCGTTGACAGGGCAAACGGGCGCTCCTAAACATCCCGGCCCGGCCCAGATGGCGGAATTGGTAGACGCACTAGTTTCAGGTACTAGCGCCGCGAGGCGTGGAGGTTCGAGTCCTCTTCTGGGCACCATTCCCGATCCAGATCGTGCGCCGCGCGCGAGAGCGTTTCCGGCGCGCTGCTTTGATAATCTGTCTACCCCGTGGAGGAATATCGGCTATCCGACTCCACCCTTCCGATGTGCGGGACTGTGCGATAGAGGGTGTCGGATTCGACGTCGCCCGGCGGCGCACTCCTGCACATCAAGCTCGCGCGAGCGGGAGCTTTATTCCCCGTGATGGCCATTCATCTGCGAGGTGATGCGCGTCAATCCTCGTCCGGCTCGTCCAGCGGCACGAGATAAACGACGAAGTCTTCCAAATCCGCGTGCGGTTCGTCTTCCCAATCCTCTTCGCGTTGTTTTT
>DASXMF010000168.1:0-7108 GCA_036495845.1 Rhizomicrobium sp. | reverse complement strand
GGCCGTCCACAATCATGTAATCGCCGTCGACGGCTACGGGAGCGGGAAGCCGGCCGTGCACGGAATCGTACCGCAGCAGATGGGCATTGGTTTCGACCGGTCCGAGATCGTTCACGCCCACTACCAGGATGTCGCGCCGCTTCGACTCGATGATCGCGCGCAGAACCAGCCGTCCGATACGGCCGAATCCGTTGATGGCGACGCGAATGGTCATGACGTCCTCCTGATCATCGAGATTAAACTCATACAGCGCGGCATTGGCAGCGGCCACCGCCGTTGCGTTTGGCGTTTACGCCGGTCATGAATTTCGGCCCCAAGGCGAGGCCCGGGCCTTAGCGAGAGGCTGGCGCGCGCGTCAAGTGGCGTGGGCGGCGTTGACCCCGATTCCCCGCGCGGCCTAAGGTCGCCCGCATTCGGCGAGAGGAGCGGTATGGCGGAATTTGCAGAGGCAGCGACACGGCTTTCGGCCGCTCTCGATCGTCTGGATTCGGTTTTGGTCCCTCTTGACGAGGCGAAAGAACGCCACGCTCGCGACGCCGCTGAAATTGCCGCTCTTGCCCATGAACGCGAAGGGCTCCTGGCCCGCATTGCCGAGCTCGAAGAGGAAGTCCGCGCACTCGCCAGCGTGACGGAAGAAGTCGAGGGGCGCTTGGACGGCGCCATTGCGGATATCCGCACGGCTCTGGGACGCTGACGGGGAAGGAGAATCGAGCGGTGCCTCTTGTCAATGTAACGGTCAACCAGCGTGCCTACACGATCGCCTGCGACGAAGGCGAAGAAGAACACCTGCGCGAATTGGCGGCGCATGTCGACGGAAAGGTCCGAGGGCTCCTCGAATCCGTCGGACAGGCCGGCGAACAGCGTCTGCTCCTGATGGCGGCGCTTCTGATCGCGGAGGATTATTTTGATTCGATCGGGCGTTTCGAGATGCGCGGCAAGGAAATCGAAGAGCTCTCCGCCGCTCGCGAGGAAGTCAGCGCGCGCATCGCGGGCACGGAAGAAAAGGCGGCGCTCGCGCTCGAGACGGCTGCGGAGCGGATTGGGGATATTGCCGCGCGGCTCGGCGGAGCCTAGGTTCGTTGGCGGACGGGTACTGCCCCGCAGGTCAGGAATGCGATACCCAGGGGCCTTAATGGTACTCACCGGGAGCTGTCCCTGACCGGGGCCGTGGCCTCGGACATATGGCGCCCACCTGCACTTGCAGGCCCGTGAGGATCCAACTCCAACGGCGGAGGCGGTCCCGTCCGCTCCCCTTCGTTTTTGTGTGCCTGCGTCACCGCGGGGCGATCCCGTGGCGGAAAGGCGTGTAAAGAGGGCCATGCGAATTCTGTTCATAGGCGACATTATCGGACGACCCGGCCGCGACGTGGTGGCCGACGAGCTTGCGGCTCTGCGCGACGTGCTCGACATCGATTTCGTCATCGCCAACGGGGAGAATTCCGCCGGAGGTTTCGGCCTGACGCGCAAGGTGGCGAACGAGCTATTCGCCATCGGCGTGGATGTCCTGACGACGGGCAACCATTGGGCGGACCAGAAGGAAATTCTCTCCTTCATCGACGACGAAGATCGCATCCTGCGGCCGCTAAATTATCCGGCCGGTACGCCCGGGAAGGGCTCGGGCCTGTACGAAACGCGCAGCGGGCGGCGAGTCCTGGTCGTCAACGTGATGGGTCGCGCTTTCATGGATCCGCTCGACGATCCGTTCGCGGCGGTTGAAAAGGAGCTGGCCGCTTGTCCTCTCGGCGAAGGCTGCGACGCGTCCGTCATCGACATGCACGCGGAAGCCACATCGGAGAAGATGGCGATGGGGCATTTCTGCGACGCCCGGGCCAGTCTCGTCGTCGGCACACATTCCCATGTTCCCACGGCCGATGCGCAAATTCTGCCCGGCGGCACCGCCTACCAGACCGATGCCGGCGGATGCTGCGATTACGACTCGGTGATCGGGATGGACAAGTTCGAGCCGCTCCAGCGATTCACCAGGAAGCTCTCATCGGCCCGCTACTCGCCGGCGACCGGTCCGGCGACGATGTGCGCGGTATTCGTCGAAACAAATGCAGCAGGCCTGGCGACCCGGGTAGAACCCGTTCGCAAGGGCGGGCGGTTGATCGCCCACGTACCCTCCGCCTGAAAAAGGGATGTCGCACATCAAGCGGATATGGACCGCTTGAAGCGTAGCCGCAGTCCCGGTATCTGACCGGCGCCAAAGGTATGCCATGGCCGGCCATTCGCAATACAAAAACATCATGTTCCGCAAGGGGCGTCAGGATAAGGAGCGCTCCAAGCTCTTTTCCAGGCTCGCCCGCGAGATCACGGTGTCGGCGAGACAAGGGCTGCCCGATCCCGCCCACAATCCGCGCCTAAGAGCTGCCATTCTCGCGGCGCGCGGGCAGAATATGGCAAAGGACAATATCGAGCGGGCGATCAAGAAGGCGTCCGGGACAGACGCTGAGAACATCGAAGAAGTTCGCTACGAGGGCTACGGGCCGGGAGGGGCGGCGCTGATTGTCGAGGCGCTGACGGACAATCGTAACCGGACGGCAGCCGACATGCGCGCGGCTTTCTCGAAATATGGCGGGGTGCTGGGTGAATCCAACTCGGTCGCGTTCCAGTTCAGCCGCACCGGGCTGATCGTCTACCCGCGGCACGCCGGGTCGGACGAAATCATGCTTGAAGCAGCCATCGAGGCCGGCGCCAACGAATGCATCTCCGGACACGAGACTCACGAATTCTTGGTCGGTCTCGAGGTTTTCGGTCCCGCGCGCGACGCCCTCGAGTCCAGATTTGGTCCGGCGCAGTCAGCCAAGATCGAGTGGCGGCCGCAAATCACGGTTGCAGTCGGCGATGAAGCCGGCGAATCGCTCGTCAAGCTTCTCGAAGTGCTGGACGACCATGACGACGTGCAAAACATCTACGGAAATTACGAATTGTCCGACGTACTGATACGCAAGCTCGAGACGGCCTGATTTCTATTGCGCGCGAGCGTCGCGATCCCGACACTGACGTGACGCGATTCGAAGGCCGCCGATGAAGCGGATGCGTATTCTTGGCCTCGATCCCGGCCTCGCCCGCATGGGCTGGGGCGTCATAGATGTCGAGGGAACGAGGCTCTTGCACGTCGCGCATGGCGCGGTGACGACCGATCCGAATGAGGGCATCGGGTTCAGGCTCCTCGCGCTTTTTGAGTCGCTTTGCCGGGTCATCGTCGAATTCGAACCTGCTGCGATAGCCATCGAACAGGTATTCGTTCACAAGGATCCGTCTGCGGCACTCAAGCTTGGTCAGGCGCGCGCCGTCGCGTTGCTTGCGGCTGCGCGTTCGGGTCTCGAAATCGCCGAATACACGCCCAACCACGTCAAGAAGTGCGTGGTGGGCGTAGGTCACGCCGGCAAGGAGCAGGTCCAGGCCATGGTGAAGCGGCTGCTTCCGGTCGCGCATCTGGAATCGAAAGATGCGGCAGACGCGTTGGCGCTGGCGATCGCCCACGCGCATCTCGCCGGCACGCGAGTCCGGATCGCGGCTGCGCTCGCATGATCGGAAAGCTGTCCGGGATCGTCGATTCGGTCGGGGAGGATCACGCGATCATTGATGTTGGCGGCGTGGGCTATTTCGTGCATTGCACTTCTCCCACGCTTGCCCGCCTGATTGTCGGCACCAGCGCGAGCCTGATGATTGACACGCGCGTGAACGACGAAACCATCAGGCTCTACGGATTCGCCGCCGCCGACGAACGGGAATGGTTTCGCCTGCTGCAAAGCGTCCAGAATGTCGGAGCGCGCGTGGCGCTCAACGTTCTTTCCGCCCTGTCTTCGCGCGAATTGGAGCGGGCGGTGGCACTGGGCGACAAGGCCGCGCTCGGCCGCGCGCAAGGCGTCGGCCCGAAACTCGCCACCCGCATCGTTACCGAATTGAAGGACAAGGCGCCGTCGATGATGCTTCGCGGGCACGCTCACGAGGCGTCGGCCGTTCCTCTGCCGGCCGGCCCCGAATCCGATGCGGTCGCAGCTCTCCTGAAGCTCGGCTATTCTCAGACCCAGGCGGCGCAGGCGGTGGCCGGGGCGGCACGGGATCTGGGCAGCGCTTCCGCTGAGGCACTGATCCGCGAGAGCCTGCGCATGATGGGGCGATAAATGGAGGCCAACAAACTGCGGTCCAAGCCGGAGCCCAAGACCGACACGTCCCGCCTCGTCGGCAGCGAACGCGTCGAGGACGACGCGCTCGAGTCTCACCTGCGCCCGAAGCGCCTCGCGGAATTCGTCGGCCAGAGACAGACGCGCGAAAATCTCTCCGTCTTCATCGAGGCGGCCCTGGCCCGCGGCGAAGCGCTGGATCATGTGCTGTTCTCCGGGCCGCCGGGCCTCGGCAAAACGACCCTCGCCCAAATCGTGGCCCGGGAACTCGGCGTCAATTTTCGCTCGACGTCCGGGCCCGTGCTGGCGCGTGCCGGCGATCTCGCCGCGATTCTCACGAACCTCGAGCCGCGCGACGTGCTGTTCATCGACGAGATTCACCGGCTCAATCCGGTGGTGGAGGAAATCCTCTATCCGGCGATGGAAGATTTCGAGCTCGATCTCGTGATCGGTGAAGGGCCGAGCGCCCGCTCCGTCAAGATCACTCTTTGCCCGTTCACGCTGGTCGGCGCGACGACCCGCTCGGGATTGATCACAACTCCCCTGCGCGACCGCTTCGGCATTCCGCTCAGGCTCGATTTCTACGAACCGGAAGAACTCCAGGCGATCGTCGAGCGCGGCGCGCGCATTCTCGGACTCGATTTGAGCCTTGAGGGCGCCCGCGAAATCGCCGCCCGCGCCCGCGGCACGCCGCGTATCGCCGGACGCCTGTTGAAGCGCGTGCGGGACTTTGCGTCCGTTTCGGGGCAGGCGCGCATTGATGCCGGCATTGCCGACGCGGCATTGACGCGGCTCGAAGTGGATGCGCTGGGGCTCGATGCCTTCGATCGGCGATATCTGCGGCTGATCGCCCTGTCGTTCGGAGGGGGTCCCGTCGGTATCGAGACGATCGCGGCGGCACTCGGCGAGGCGCGCGATGCGATCGAGGAGATCGTGGAACCGTTTCTTCTGCAACAGGGCTTCGTACAACGCACGCCGCGGGGACGGATGGTAACCGGCGCCGCTTTCGGACATCTGGGTCTCGAGGCACCCAAACGCGAACAGAGCCAGCTCGGTTTGTTCGGGCAGGCCGGCGACAAACGAAGCGATGACGATCGAATCTGAGCCGCAGGGCTTCGGCCGCTTCGAAGGCTCGGTCCACATCCTGCCGATCCGCATCTATTACGAAGACACGGATCTCTCCGGCGTGGTGTATCACGCCAATTATTTGCGATACATGGAGCGCGGACGCTCGGAATTCTTCAGATGCGCCGGAATCGTGCGGCTCGCCATGATGGACGGAGGCGAGGCCAAGGCTTGGACTCTGCGCCGGGCGGCGCTGAAATTTCTCAAGCCCGCACGAGTCGACGACCTGATCGAAGTCCATACGCGCGCAACGTCTCTCGGCGGTGCGTGCATGACCGCCGATCAAAAGATATTTCGTACGGGCGAACTTCTTACCCACGGAGACGTCGAAGCATGCATCATCACTCTCGCCGGCAAGCCGCAGCGCATACCCGACGACATTCGACGCAAATTGCAGCCTTTGCTTTGCACGACAACCGGCTAGTTTCGTGGCTCCGAAGATCGCCCAGAGTCCGATATTGAGATCACGTGAATTTCGGATTTGGGACACTAGCGCCCAAATTCGGCCATCTTCGAATGCGCGATTTCCTCATGCTCCTTTCGTGCGACGACCAGGGCCCGAAACGCCTCACTTCGGGCGTGGGCATGGTTTGCCGATGAAATCCGCGCACCGGGCCATCACGGCAGCCGTGCTTTTCATTGTCTTGGCGGTCCTGGGGGCGCCGGCACTTGCGCAAAAGACGCCACAGGCAGCACCGACCGGTCCTGACGCACAGACCCAGCAATTGGCGGCGCCCCAGGCCGCTCCGACTACGCAGGTCGAGGTCACTCAGACGGGTGGAGAGTTCGGTCCCGGGCTGAACGGGATCAACATCTATGCGCTGTTCATGCGCGCCGACCCGATCGTCAAGATCGTGATGGTTGTCCTTGGACTTGCTTCCCTCTGGTCATGGGCGATCATCTTCAACAAATGGATTGCACTCGGGCTGCTAAAACGCGGCGCAAACAAGTTCGAACGATCGTTCTGGTCCGGTGCGTCTCTCGATGATCTCTATCAGCAACATGTACAGCATATCGATCATCCGATGGTCGCCGTTTTCGCTTCCGCAATCCGCGAATGGCGGCGTGCGTTCGAGGGCGGCCCGCCGCGCGAATCTCTGCTTCCGGGGATCAAGGAGCGGATCGACAAATCCATGTCCGTTACCATCCAGCGGGAATCGCAGGGTATCGAGCGTCAATTGGGATTTCTCGCTACGGTGGGCGCCACCGCGCCGTTCGTCGGACTCTTCGGCACCGTATGGGGCATCATGAACTCCTTTTCCGCGATTGCCGCGCGTCACGACACGACACTCGCCGTCGTTGCGCCCGGCATTGCGGAAGCGCTGTTTGCGACGGCCATGGGTCTTCTTGCTGCTATCCCCGCAGTCATTTTCTATAACAAATTCGTCAACGACATCGGACGCTATATCGGGCGGCTCGAGAGTTTCGCCGACGAATTCTCCGCGATCCTGTCGCGACAGCTCGACGAGAAGGCCGCGTAGTGGCGGCGGCAATCAAGCGGGTCGGCGGAGGCAGGCGCGGTCGTATCCGGCCGATGGCGGAGATCAACGTCACCCCGTTCGTCGACGTGATGCTGGTGCTTCTCATAGTGTTCATGGTGACGGCGCCGCTGCTCACCGTCGGGGTTCCCGTCGACCTACCAAAGACCAAGGCGCAGCCGCTCGGTCAGGATCGCGAGCCGCTCAGCGTTTCGGTGCGTCGCGACGGCCGCATTTTTCTGCAGAACACCCGCATCTCGGAAGACGAACTCGTGCCGCGATTGACCGCGATCGCAGCCAACGGTTACGACCAGCGCATCTTCGTTCGCGGCGACAAAGCGGTCGATTATGGGCGCGTTATGGAGATCATGGCGA
>DASXMF010000167.1:0-1659 GCA_036495845.1 Rhizomicrobium sp. | reverse complement strand
CGATGGCGGCGGCAAGGCTACTGTCAACCTCGTCGCGGCCAGCGAGGAAACGTAGGAAGGAACGCACGTACGCCACTGCATGCTGCAAGCTCTCTCGGCTTAGACGCGCTGCGGTGGCGCCTATGAAGCCTTCTATCTGTGCTGAACCGAGATTCTTTAGGCCCGGCCGATCGCGATCGAAGTCCGCCAACGCGAGCAGTGCAGCAGCCGTGAAGCTATGAAGCTTCAGCGTCTTTCTGTCAGCCCGCGAGTTCGAAGCAGGTGCAGCCGATAGGCCACGATCAGTGTCAATTTGGGACGCGCGAGCAGGCCGTTTTCAACGAGGTGGCCCGGGAGCGGGCGAACAACAGCTGACAGCTGCACGTCGTTACGCACGTGCCGAGGAGCGAAGCGGAGAAGCTCGATATCGCACAGCTCTTCGAGCCGACGAACCCGGCGTCGACGCAAGCGCCTCTCAAATCGCGGCCACCGCACTTAAACGCCGGCGGATGTATTAGGTGCGGGTATCCCCGAGCAACGAGCCAACCCACAAACGCCTCGGGGTGAGGCCGCAAAAGCGGCAGAGACGGGGTGTGGGCCCGCGGACAGAGCTCAATAAGCATCGCGACCCCCTCGGTGGGGCGCCACAAGCGGCGCGGTCGCGAACCTAATGGTCAGTTATGTGGAGTGTGAAATTGCCTGAACCGAGCATTTGAGCGGGCTTCCGTCGCGGACTCCGCATAACGGGGCGCTTAACATGAGTCGATCAGTAGCACTGGACGCAGCAGGGTGTTCTGAAGATGCGCGGCCCACCGCGCATCCCATCTATTCCATCTTTTTTCCATCCGCTGTTTGAGCCTGCCGTTTTGCTCCATTAAGACCTTGAAATCATTGGCGCGCCCTACGGGACTCGAACCCGTGTTACCGCCGTGAAAGGGCGATGTCCTGGACCGCTAGACGAAGGGCGCGACTGTCAGCCGGGGCGACGTATAGATGCGTTTGGCGGGATTGGCAAGCAATCGTCCGACAGCTGTCGTATGCACAAGCCCTGGCAGGCCGTGCCGGGGAACGCGGCGCCCAAAATCCAACCGAGCTCGGAGCGTATTGGGGCCGGGAGCGGCATGGTGGGGCGAAAAAGGGAGAGGCGGAATCGTTTTCGTGTGCAACGCAATCTGCAGTTTCTGAACACTTCCGGTCGGCTCCTGCCTGAGCACAACGTTCGGACGCATCCTGCGGGCGGTCGGCTGGTCGAAATCGGCAACAGCCGATTTCGATGCGCCTTTGACAGCCAATTTCAGCCCAGGTTTTCGGGAGAGGCGGCGGCGCCAGGCGCGTCGCCGAAACGCCTTGGCTTCGGCCGAACCCAAATCTCTCAAACCTACCACTTCCCGGTATTTGGCATCGACCTCCACGGCTCCTGGGGCGGCAGCGGGGCGCCTTTTTGCAGGAGTTCGATCGATTGCTTGTCGGGAGAGCGCACGAATGCCATCATGCCGTCGCGCGGTGGCCGGTTGATCGTGACGCCCGCATTCATCAGGCGGTCGCACGTCGCATAGATGTCGTCCACCTCGAAGGCGAGGTGGCCGAAATAGCGAGCTTCGCCGTAATCCTCGGTGTCCCAATTATAAGTGAGTTCGATGAGCGGCGCATCGCGGCCGGCGGCGAGGCTCTCCTCGACCA
>DASXMF010000166.1:0-3907 GCA_036495845.1 Rhizomicrobium sp. | reverse complement strand
CTGCGCGCGCATCCTGCCCAATACCGCGAACACTTCGTCGCACACCGTCGCCGAGGTTGCCGCCGAATATTGCGGATAGAGCGGCACCACCAACAGCCGGTCGCAGCCTTGCGCAGCCAGGGCCTCGATGCGCGAGCCGATCGAGGGATTGCCATAGCGCATCGCCCAATCGACCGTGACATGGTCATGCGCCGAGATCGCCGCGGCCAGTTTCTCCGATTGCGCGCGCGTGATCGTCTTCAGCGGCGACTCGTCCTTCTCCGTATTCCAGATCTTCAGATAGTCGCGCGCCTTGCGGGCCGGGCGCGTGCGCAGGATGATGCCGTTGAGTATCAGTTTCCAGAGCAGCCCCTGATTTTCGATCACCCGCGGATCGGACAGGAACTCCTTGAGATAAACCCGCACGCCGGCCGCGTTGGCTGTATCGGGCGTGCCAAGATTGACCAAGAGAATGCCGATGCGTCCCACCCCGACGCCGACAGAAGCCTTTTCTCTTTCGAAGGGAGCGATCGCGGTCATGGTACCAAGGGCTTCGCGCGTTGAACCATGCCTGTCAAGATGGAGCCCCGGCTCCGATTCCACCATCTCGAAAGCGCGATTTCTTCTCGCAGGCCGATAGTGCCTTCACCCGGAACGTTATGATAAACGATGCAATCGGTCCGGGAGGAAACATGACGATCGCCGAATGGTGCGTCTTTGTGGCGTTGCTGCTGTATTTGCTGACGATCGCACCCGTCAAATGGATCGGCTTTCGACGCTTCGACAATTCGAAGCCGCGCGACCCCGCCTTTTACGAGGATCCGATTGCTGCGCGTGCGCTCGGTGCGCACCAGAACGGCATCGAGGCATTCCCGTTTTTCGCGATTGCCGTGCTGCTGGCGGAATTTCGTGGCGGCCCCCAACGCTACGTCAACGAGCTGGCGGTGCTGTTCGTGATCGTTCGCAT
This sequence comes from Rhizomicrobium sp., assembly GCA_036495845.1. Lineage (GTDB taxonomy): Bacteria > Pseudomonadota > Alphaproteobacteria > Micropepsales > Micropepsaceae > Rhizomicrobium. The sequence continues at coordinate 2,961 of DASXMF010000166.1, read as the reverse complement.
CGCCTACGTCCTCACCTATCTCGGCAACCGGCCGACACTCCGCTCGATCCTGTGGAACATCGGTTTTGCCATCAACTGCGCGATCTTCTTCCTGCCGGCTCTCCGCAAATACCTGCCGATCTGACCCGTCAGACCGCCTCGGTCTTCTCCAACAGGCCGCGGCGACGCAGCAGCGCATCGGGCTCCGGATCACGACCCCGGAACGCGATATAGGCCTCCTCCGGATCGCGCGAGCCGCCAGACGAATAGATGTCGTCGAGCAGACGCTTGGCCACTGCGGGATCGAAGATGTCGCCGGCTTCCTCGAAGGCACCGAAGGCGTCTGCATCCATCACCTCCGACCACATATAGCTGTAATAGCCGGCAGCGTAGTGATCGCCCGTGAAGATGTGGCCGAACTGCTGCGGCCGGTGCCGCAGCGAGATTTCGGCGGGCATGCCAATCTTTTCCAGCTCGGCCCGTTCGAACGCCCGTACGTCGCGGCTCACTGAGGCGGGCTGGCTGTGGAATTCGAGATCGATCAGAGCGGACGCGACGAACTCGACGGTCGCAAAGCCCTGGTTGAACTTGCGCGCATCGAGGAAACGCTTGAGCAGATCGTCAGGCAGCGGCTCGCCGGTTTGGTAGTGCCGGGCGAACTGGCACAGCACCTGCGGCTGCTCCTGCCAATGCTCGTAGAGCTGCGACGGCAATTCGACGAAATCGGTGAACACCGACGTGCCCGACAACGAGGGATAGGTCACGTCGGACATCATGCCATGCAGGCCGTGACCGAATTCGTGGAACAGGGTGCGGGCATCGTCCGGCGACAACAGCGACGGTTGCCCCTCGGCGCCCTTGGCGAAATTACAGACGTTGATGATGAAGGGAGCGATCTCGCCATCGAGCTTCTGCTGGTCACGCAGGGAGGTCATCCAGGCGCCGGAGCGCTTTGAGGGCCTGGCAAAGTAGTCGCCATAGAACAGGGCCTTGTACTTGCCGGCGCGGTCCTTCACCTCCCAAACCCGGACGTCCGGATGCCACGTCGGAATGTCCTTACGCTCGGTGAAAGTGACGCCGAACAGGCGGGTAGCGCAATCAAAGGCGGCCTCGATCATGTGATCGAGCGAGAGATAGGGCTTGATCGACGCGTCGTCGAAATTGGCTTTGGCCTCGCGCAGCTTCTCGGCGTAATAGCGCCAGTCCCACGGCGCGAGGGCGAAATTGCCGCCCTCTTCCGCGACCAGCGCCTGTAGCGCGTCACGGTCGGCCAGCACCTGCGCCCGGGCCGGCTTCCAGACCCGTTCCAACAGGCCGCGCACCGCTTCCGGCGTCTTGGCCATCGAGTCCTCCAGACGATAGGCGGCGAAGGTCGGATAGCCGAGCACCTGCGCCGCCTCCTGACGAAGGGTGAGAATCTCGACGATGGAGCCGTTGTTGTCGTTGGCATTGCCGTTGTCGCCGCGGGCCACGAAGGCCTTATAGACCTTCTCGCGCAAGTCCCGCCGGGCCGAACTCTTCAGGAACGGCTCGACGGAAGAGCGCGACAGCGTCACGATCGCCTTGCCGCCCAGGCCACGCTCCTCGGCGGCAGCCTTGGCAGCCGCGACGAAGCTGTCGGAAAGGCCTTCGCGGTCGCCCTCGCCAAGCTCCAGGAACCACTCCTGCTCGTCGCCGAGCAGATGGTGGCTGAACGTGGTGCCGAGATGCGCCAGGCGCTCATTGATCGCGGCCATTCGCGTCTTTGCGGCGTCGTCGAGGCCGGCGCCGGCACGGTGGAAGCGGGTATAGGTGCGCTCGAGCAGCCGCGTCTGCTCGCCGGTCAGCTTCAGCGTGGCGCGGTTGTCGTGCAGCATCACGATACGGCCGAACAGGACCGCGTTCATCATGATCGGATTCCAGTGCCTCGCCATCCGCAGCGAGACCTCCTTGTCGATCTCGAGCAGTGCCGGGTTGGAATGCGCCGACACCAGGTCGTAGAACACCGCCGAAACCTTGGCCAGCAAGCGGCCCGAGCGCTCCAGCGCGGTGATGGTGTTGTGAAAGTCCGGCGCTGACGGATCGTTGACGATCGCCGCAATCTCCGCCGCATGATCGACAAAAGCTTGCTCGAAGGCGGGCAGGAAATGCTCGGGCGCGATCTCGTCGAATGGCGGGGTCTCGAACGGCGTCTGCCACGCTTTCAGGAGCGGGTTGGCCGGGCCGTGCAAATCGGCTTCCTGTTCCAGGGTTTCTGACATTCGTAAATCCCGTTTTGGCCACGATTGATGTTGCCAAACTATACCATGCAAGATCCGGTATTTGGGCCTTTTGTGCTTGATATAAAGGGCTTTTTCGGAGAGATTGCACGCTTCAAACAGGACCCTTTGCGATGAGCACACAGCCTTCACCGACCACCTCGCGGCAGATCGCCTGGCGCAGCGTGATCACCGTCATCAGCGCAGCGATCCTGATCGGCGCCGAAGTGTTCGGCGCGGCCTTCGCCGGCGGCTGGGCGCTCGCGATCCTGTTCGGTCTGGACAACACCGAGGCCCACATCGTGCAGGCGGTGCTGTTTGCGATTGGCGTCTTCATCATGATCGCGTTCATCCGCAACGCGCAACGCGTCGAGCCGTTCGTCCGCCGCGCCTGAGCGCACGAGCGCGGTCGAGGCGTCTGATGCAAGAAACCCTTGTGCCGCAGGCCTCAAAATGCTTTTCGTCGCAGCGCGAATGTTACGTCTCGTTAAAGAAGCTTAACGATCGTTCAGATTCCGCGGCACGTCGCGTGAGATGCCCGCAAGAAATTTGCCCGCGTCGCGAAAAAATTCTTGCGAAGGCAATTCAAAAACCTTATGTGCGTTCTTGCCCAATTTCGCACGTGCCTGTGGTCGTGTGTCAGTCGGTAGGTATCCGGACAAGAGGCCGGACAGCCGCCAAGGGATGAAGAACCGAGGGCCGCTTGGTTAGTTGATCCGGTTGGATCGCCTCTCCGAAAGGCCAG
>DASXMF010000165.1:0-7552 GCA_036495845.1 Rhizomicrobium sp. | reverse complement strand
ACATATGCACACGGGATGCTGAATCGCCCAGGGCAGAATCCCTTCGCGGAATTCGGTTACCTGCTTACCTTCCTTCAGCACGATCGCGTCCTTGCCGACCAGATCGATGCGGCTGATATGGCTGTCGAGATTGACGCGGATGCAGGGCCAGTTGAGACGCGCCGCCACCTGCTCGATATGCGTCGATTTGCCGGTGCCGTGATAGCCCTGCACCAGGACGCGGCGGTTGTAGGCGAAGCCGGCGAGAATGGCGAGCGTAGTCTCGCGGTCGAAGCGATATGCCGCGTCATGCTCGGGAACGTATTCGTTGCTTCGCGAAAATGCCGGCACCTTCATGGCCGCGTCTATGCCGAAGACGGTACGGACATCCACTTTCTTGTCAGGCGTCGATGCTGGGTCGAGGCCCTGCGGTTCTGCTGTCATTGCGCTTTCCGGCATGGAACTCTCGAGGCGAATACACCACCGCCGCCCGTGCGACGACGAAGGCCGCCGTCCTTCAGGTCATGCCCGACGCGCGCAGCACGCCATACGCCTGAATTACCCTCTTCAGCCGCTCCTCGGCACCGCGGTCACCGCCGTTTGCATCGGGATGGAACCGCTTTACGAGTTCCTTATACCGCGCCTTTATCTGGTGCAAGCTGGCGCCGGCTTCAAGGTTGAGCACGTCCAGGGCCAGCGCCTGATGCCGCGTCAGCGGTCTCGCTGGGCGGCTTTGCTCGGTTGACGCCGCATCAATCGATTCGCCGTCGAGAATTGCGTGCCCATCCCGGTATGAGCGAAAGCCCTGCGTGCAATGCATTCGAGCCGCGCGCCTGCCGAGCGGCCAGGTCGGCCTGTGCCCCGTTACCGCGTCGATACGGAATGCATCGATCTCGGCCTCGTTCATGCCGCCGAAATAATCCCAATGCTCGTTATGGTGGCGGGCGTGCTCGAGGCAGAACCAGCTATATTCGTTGAGTCGGTCGCGCGCTTTCGGGACGCGGAAGGAGCCTTCACCTTTGCAGCCGGCAGCGCCGCAAGGCCTGGTTGCCGGCGCGCGCGCCTGTACATCCGGCTTAATGCGGATGTCCTTGCCGAAACGGGGACGGTAGCCTGCTGCGCCCATGCGCGGATTATGGGGCCAAGGAGTGAAAAAACAAGAAAACGAAATGCTTGACATCTGCCCGCGTCGTGCGATGGGAAGTTATGAGCGTTTCGGAATCCATCGCCAAAAAGCTTTCGGATGAGTTTGCGCCCGTCGAACTGGTCGTCGAGGACGAAAGCGCACGTCACGCAGGGCATTCGGGAGCGCGGCCGGGCGGAGAGACGCATTTTCGCATAAGAATTGTTTCGCCGGCATTCTCGGGCATGAGTCGCCTGGCGCGTCAGCGCCGGATTCACGAACTTCTTTCGGAGGAATTGAGTGCGCATGTCCACGCGCTCTCGATCGTGGCACGAGCGCCCGGGGAACGAGATCCGAACGATCCTTGATCCAAAGGGCTAAGCGTCGGCCGAAGCGTGCTCTTTTTTCTGCGGCGGGCTGACGCGCAAGAGCGTGACTTGATTGCGCTGACGACGCAGGATCTCGAATTTGAAACCATAGAAAGCAAAGCGCTGTCCGACTTCGGGAATCGTGCGCGCCTCGTGAATGACCAATCCCGCAATGGTGGTCGCTTCGTCATCCGGCAGATTCCAGTCGAGCACCCGGTTCAAATCGCGAATGGGCATTGCACCCTGAATCTGGAACGAACCGTCCGATTGGGGACGGATTTCCGCCTGTTCGCCGCTTGCCAGTTCGTCGGGAATGCCGCCGATGATTTCTTCCACGATATCCGTGAGCGTGATCACTCCCTGCAACGCGCCGTATTCGTCGACAACGAGGGCGAAATGTCGACGGCGCTGCCGAAAAGCTCGAATCTGTTCCTCGAGGGTGGTCGTGTCGGGAACGAACCACGGCTCTTCCATCAGGGCCAGGATGTCCCATCCGCCGAACTGGCCGCGCCGCCGGCCCAGCTCTCTCATCACATCCTTGGTGCGAAGCACGCCGATGATATTGTCGGGTGTTTCCCGCCAGACCGGAACGCGCGTGTGATTGGCGGCCATCAGGCTGTCGAACAATTGCGGGGCGGGCTGATCGGCATCGACCGCCGCCATGCTCTTGCGGTGGATCGCGACGTCCCCGATCGAGAGTTCGCGCAGGTCGAGAATACCGCCCAGCATGTTGCGGTGCTCGCGTTGCACGCCGCCTTCGCGATGGGCGAGTTCGACTGCTCCACGGATCTCCTCGTGTGGCGGTAGAACCGGCCGGGCTTCGACCTCCTCCTTCACGCCAAACATGCGCAGAACGCGCCAAACCACGAATTGGACAGAATCGACGACGGGCGCGAGAAGGTTCACGACCGGCAGGAGAATGCGACCGACACTGAGCGCGAAACGGTCCGTCCGTGCAATCGCCAGGGTCTTGGGCAGTACCTCCGCGAAAACAAGCACGATAAACGTCATCATGAGGGCGGTGATCACGACGGCGGTGTTGCCGTAGCGGGCCGCCAGCAGCGAGGTTGCCAGCGATGAGGCAAGGATGTTGATGAAGGTGTTGCCGAGCAGGATCGCGCCGATCATTCGCTCCCGGTCGGAAAGTAGCGCGTTGACCGAGCGCGCGGCTCTCAGGTTGCGCTGCTCGAGCCGGTGCATGGTCGCGGGTGAAACGGCCGTAAGCGCCGTTTCGGACCCCGAAAGGAACGCCGAGACGAAAAGCAGCACGACAATTGTGCACACGCCGGCAACGAGAAAGCTGGCCATGGCGGTTTCCTTTGATGCTCCCGCTTCCGCGGCCAGCGTTGCGGAAAAGGGCTCAGGCCGCAAGCAGCGCGCGGAGAGCGTCCACTGCCACGTCACTGGTCGTGAACGCGCGGCCGATTCCGTGAACCAGCACGAACGACATTCGACCGCCGCGCGATTTTTTGTCATGCGCCATATAAGCAATCAACTCGTCGGCGTCAGGCCGTGGCCCTGGGATCTCCGCGATTCTCACAGGCAGAGACATCGCTCGCAGATGCCTCTCGAGGCGTTCCGCTTCGGACGGTGCGCAGAAGCCCAGATGTGCTGAGAGCTGGAGGGCCAGGACAAGGCCGATGGCGACCGCCTCGCCGTGAATGAGACGGTCGGAATAGCCGGTTGCCGCTTCCAGCGCATGAGCAAAGGTGTGACCGAGATTAAGAAGCGCCCGCTCGCCGGTCTCGCGTTCGTCGCGGCCCACAATCCTGGCCTTGGTTCGGCAGGACTGTGCCACCGCGTGCACAAGCGTCCCCGCCTCGCGGTCGTTTAGTTGCGCAACATGTGACTCGAGCCAGGCGAAAAAGTCCGCGTCACCCAACGCGCCGTACTTCACGACCTCGGAATAGCCGGCAAAATACTCGCGACGCGGCAGCGTCGTTAAGAAAGCCGTATCGGCAATTACGATCCTTGGCTGGTGAAAAAGACCGACAAGATTCTTGCCGTGAGGCGTGTTGATGGCAGTCTTTCCGCCTACGGACGAATCGACCTGCGCCAGCAATGTCGTGGGAACCTGGGCATAGGCGACGCCCCGCTTGAGCACGCCCGCCGCGAAACCGGCGAGATCTCCCACGACGCCGCCTCCAAATGCCACGATCAGGCCGTCGCGCTCGACATTTGCCGACAGCAGCGCGTTTGCCAGCTGTTCGAACCCCCGAAAGCTTTTCGTATTCTCTCCAGGATCGATCACGATGGGCTGCGGCTCGATCCCGCTCTTGCGAAGGGCGATGGCAAATCGGTCGAGGTGCAGACCGGCGACATTGCGATCGGTGACTATCGTCACGGCTCCGCGTGCAAATGGTGCAAGCAAGGCGCCGGCGCGATCCATCAGGCCGCTGCCGACATGAACGGCGTAGCTGCGATCTCCAAGCAAGACGGATACTTGTTCGCTCATGCGTTCGCGTAAAGCTCTCGTTCGGACAGGGCAGCGAGTATGCGTTGGACCATCGCCGCGTGCGGGGCATCTTCGACTTCGAAGGCAATATCCGCGAGCGCATAGACCGGCTCGCGCTCCTCGAGCAAGCGCTGAATCGTTTCGCGAGGGTCTCCGCTGCGGAGAAGAGGACGGGAGTGGCGACGCTCCACCCGCGCGACGAGGAGTTCGACCGGCGCCTTCAGCCAGATCGAAAACGTATCTGCGGCAAGCCGAGCGCGCGTCGCGGGATCGAGAAGCGCACCCCCGCCCGTCGCCATCACATGAGGCGGCTCGCGAAGCAGCCGCGCAATGACTTTGCGCTCTCCGGTCCGAAACTCCGATTCGCCAAAACGTTCGAATATTTCAGGGATCGAACACCCGGCGGCCGTCTCGATTTCCGCGTCGGAATCGTGAAACGGGACCCCGATGGTTCCGGCCAATCGGCGGCCTATGGTACTCTTGCCGGCCCCCATCATCCCCACGAGTGCAACCGTGCGTTTCAGTGTGCCCATTGCTTCCTTGCCGCACGGACCCGCCGCCGACGGAGGGCGTACCTGCAGATCCACCTTTACATTCGCCGCGGGCTTCGCGCAAAACCTTGTGGCAGATCGAACAGGTGTAAGATGAGCTGGAACTTGCGAATCGCGATTGCCGTCTTGGTTCTGCTATTTCTGGGCGCAGGAGCGCTTGCCATCTATGCCGGGACGCTTTCTCCACCGCACAGGACATATCAGCAAGTCTTGTCTAACGATCGGTTCCCAAGCTGAGACTGCCGCCTGGTGCGCGATTTTCCTTTCGATCGAAGTCCTGATGCCGTGTCCTCAAGCCGAAGCTGCACGAGGGCCTGCATGAGGACATCTCTCGGAAGCATCGAGGCATTCCTCGACATGATGAGTGCAGAACGTGGGGCGAGCCGCAACACCCTGGAAGCCTACCGGCGCGATCTGCTGGCATTCGATGCCTTCCTGACGCGAAAGGGAACGCCGTCCCAGGAGGCGGCGCGCGGAGACGTCCGTGGTTACCTGGCCCATCTGGCGGCTCAAGGCGGGGCCGCCAGTTCGCAGGCCCGCCGACTATCCGCGCTTCGGCAATATTTTTCGTTTCTCTACGCGGAAGGATGGCGGACCGACGACCCCAGTTCCGCCATCGATTCACCCAAACGTGCAGAGCCGCTGCCAAAAGTCCTGATGCGCGATGAAGTGTCGGCACTCATCGAGGCAGCGCGAAGCGAAAAGGACAAATCTCCGGAAGCCTGTCGTCTTCTCTGCATCCTGGAGCTTTTGTACGCGTCTGGTCTGCGTGTTTCCGAACTGGTAACGCTGCCTCTGGCGGCGGTGCTGCGCGGCGACGCGTTTCTGCTGGTCAAAGGCAAGGGCGGCAAGGAGCGTCTCGTGCCCGTCAACCGCGCGGCCCGCGAGGCGATTTCGCACTATCTGGTTCTGCGCGAGGGGTTTGTCACGTCGGGCGCCCCTGGCATTTCGCGCCGTTATCTTTTCCCGTCGAGCGGGAAAGAAGGGCATCTCACGCGCCGTCGCTGCCATCAGCTGCTCAAGGAGCTTGCATTCAAAGCGCGTGTCGACCCGGAAAAACTGTCGCCGCACGTCTTGCGCCATGCCTTCGCGACGCATCTCGTCGAAGGAGGAGCTGATCTGCGCAGCGTACAAACCCTGCTTGGTCATGCCGACATCGCGACCACGCAGATATACACCCACGTCGCCAACGCGCGCCTAAAGGCAACGGTGACCGCCGCGCATCCGCTTTCGCGCGCGCGCGCCAAAAGGTCGTAAGCAGAATGTCGCACGCGAGCCTTCTGTCGCGCGTCGAAGCCGTCCGGTTCCGAACCAGCATTCCGAGGGTTGCAAAGTGAGTTTCACATCGTCCGCCCGCCCCCCGTTCCCGCGCCTCTATCGCTCGAAGCTCTTTGTCCCGGGATCTCGGCCGGCCCTGTTCGATAAGGCGGCGCGAGGGCAGGCCGATGCTGTCTGCATGGACCTCGAAGACTCCGTGGCGCCTCAAGACAAGGACGGCGCGCGGGATCTCATCGTAAGGGCGCTCCACGATATCGACTGGAGAGAAAAATTCGTGACCGTGCGCATCAACGGGCTCGACACGCATTGGTGCTATCGAGATGTCTTGGCACTTGTCGAAAAAAGCGGCGAGCGCCTCGACGCAATCCTGATTCCAAAGGTGGGAAATGCCTCGGATGTTTACGCGATCGACATGTTGGTCACGCAGGCGTCGGCCGCGGTGTCCCGAAGGAAGAATATCGCGCTGGAGGTCATCATCGAGACAGTCGCCGGGCTGACCAATATCGACGGCATAGCCGGTGCTTCACCGCGTCTGGAGAGCCTGCATTTCGGTTCGGCCGACTACGCCGCATCGCAGCGGATGCGCACGACGAATATCGGAGGCGGCAACGCCGAATATGTGATGCTCGCCGAAACGGGCGGCGCGCGCGAACGTCACTGGAACGATCTATGGCATTACCCGCTTTTCCGGATGGTGATGGCAGCGCGCGCCAACGGGCTTGTTCCCATTGACGGACCGTTTGGCGACTATTCCGACGCTGAAGGGTTTCGTGTCCAGGCGATGCGCACCGCCGTTCTCGGATGTGAAGGAAAATGGGCGATTCACCCCAGTCAGGTAGCACTCGCCAATGAGGTCTACACGCCGCCCACTAAAGAGGTGGTGCGCGCGGAAGCCATCCTCGCTGCCATCAAGGATGCGCATGAGAAAGGTCTCGGCGCCGCATCGCTCGACGGCGCCCTCATTGACGCCGCGTCTGCAAGGCAGGCGGAAGTCATTGTGCGGCAGATGCGCATGATCGACGAACGCGGGAACCGCTAGGTATTGGGGCGCGGTCGTCACGATTTTCCGTTTGTTAAGAAGGTCCGCGCTTCTATCGTCCGCAGGTCACGATTCATTGACAGATTGGAAGCTGCCCGCCACCTTCAATTGCGGGCGGCCAGCGATGAGAGACGATGCACGCCTATCTGGACTTCGAACGCCCGATCGCCGAACTGGAAGGCAAGATCGTCGAACTGCGCCAGCTTGCGGCGCAGGATCCGGCCATGGAGATCGACGATGAGGTGTCGCGTCTGCAGGCGAAGGCAGAAGCTCTCATCAATGACACTTACGCGAAGCTGACGCCTTGGCAGAAAGCGCTCGTCGCACGCCATCCGGCGAGACCCCATTTCTCCGATTATATCGCCACCCTTATTCAGGAATTTACTCCGCTGGCCGGCGACCGGCTGTTTTCGGAAGATCGCGCCGTCGTCTCGGGTATCGGGCGCTTGCAGGGTCGGGTGGTGGCCATTGTGGGCCAAGAGAAGGGCAACGACACGAAAAGCCGTCTTACCCACAATTTTGGCATGGCGATGCCCGAGGGATACCGCAAAGCCCAGCGGCTCTTTTCGCTCGCAGAGCGCTTCAAGATTCCGGTGGTCTCCTTCGCCGACACGCCCGGCGCCTATCCCGGCATCGGCGCGGAGGAACGCGGCCAGGCCGAAGCCATTGCGCGCTCGACCGATGCGAGCCTAGCGCTCGGTGTGCCTTTCGTTACCGTAATCATCGGCGAGGGAATGTCGGGAGGCGCGCTCGGCATAG
>DASXMF010000164.1:0-21671 GCA_036495845.1 Rhizomicrobium sp. | reverse complement strand
AGACCGTTCATTTCTGCACGCGCACTTGAGACGAGTGGATGAGCCTGATCGCCTTTCCCTTCGCCCGGTGCAAACGCGTGGTCCTCGCAGCGGCCTGCGCCGCGCTGACCATTTCCGCTCTTCCCGCGGCCGGACAACAGGCAAACCCGACGCTCTCGGCGGCGCCCCCTCCCGCGGCCGCGCCGGGGCCGGCGATCAAGCGGATCCTCGTTCAGGGAGCGCAGCGCGTAGAGCCGGCGACCGTCCTGTCTTATGTCTCGATCCGCGAGGGCGAGCCTTACAGCGAACAGTCCGTAGACCGTTCGCTCAAAACGCTGTTTGCGACCGGCCTGTTCGCAGACGTGAAGTTCAATTGGGACGGCTCGACGCTCACGATCAACGTGGTCGAGAATCCGATCATCAACCAGGTGGTATTCGAGGGCAACGACAAGGTTTCGGAGAAGGACCTGAACAAGGAAGTGCAGATGAAGCCGCGCACGGTGTTCACGCGCGCAAAGGTTCAGGCCGACGTCCAGCGCATCATCGAGCTCTATCGCCGCAACGGGAAATTCGCCGCAACCGTCGATCCGCAGATCATCCAGCGGCCGCAGAACCGCGTGGATCTGATCTTCTCGATCAATGAGGGACCGACCACCGGCGTCGCCCGCATCTCCTTCATCGGCAACCAGCATTTCAGCGATTCGACGCTCAGGGACCAGATTGCGACCGAGGAGAGCGCCTGGTGGCGAATCCTGTCGTCCAACGACAATTACGATCCGGACCGGCTGACGTTCGACAGGGAGCAATTGCGCCGCTTCTATCTCCAGCGGGGCTACGCCGATTTCCGCGTCGTCTCCGCGGTTGCGGAACTGACGCCCGACCGTGAAGACTTCTACATCACCTTCACGGTCGACGAAGGCGACATCTACAAGTTCGGAAAAGTCGTCATCGACTCCAAGATCAAGGAACTGCAGCCGGCGGCGCTGCGCCCGCTGATCCTCATCCAGCAGGGCGCGACGTACAACGCCGAGCTTGTCGACAAGTCGATCGATGCGCTGACCAATGCCGCGGGGACCAGAGGTTACGCCTTCGCGGAAATCCATCCGCGGATCAAGCGCGACCATGCCACCCGTACGATCGACGTCGTGTTCGACATCGCCCAGGGACCGAGGGTCTATATCGAGAAGATCAACATCGTCGGCAATACGCGCACGCTCGACAAGGTGATCAGACGCGAGTTCCGACTGGTGGAAGGCGATGCATTCAATCGCGTCCTCGTCGATCGCTCGCGTACGCGCATCCGCGCGCTCGGCTATTTCAAGGATGTCGACATCAAGCCTCTTCCGGGATCGCAGCCGGACCGCACCGTTCTCCAGGTGAACGTCACCGAGCAGTCGACCGGCGAGCTTCAGCTTGGCGCCGGATATTCCTCAACCAGCTCCTTCGTCGGACAGTTCAGCTACACGGAGCGAAACCTGTTCGGACGCGGGCAATATCTGCGCGCAAGCATCGAGGCCTCGAGCCTCAGCAAGGAAGCGCAGGTAAGCTTCACCGAGCCTTATTTCCTGGACCGGCCGCTGTCTGCGGGCGTCGACATCTACAAGATCATCACCGATTACCGGCAGGTCGACTATCAGGGCGATACCACCGCGCTCGGTTTCAGGCTGGGATTTCCGACCTCGGAGTTCGGCTCGGTGGGTCTGCGTTACACGATCAGCGTGGCAAAGGTGTCGCCGTTCTCCGGCGCGCCCACCATCATCCAGGAAGCGGCGGGCAGTGAAACCACTTCCTCGATCGGCTACAGCTACGACTACAACACGCTCGACGATCCCATAAAACCGCGAAAGGGATTCACCTTCGAATTCAGCCAGGATTTTGCGGGCTTCGGCGGAAACACCAAATACATTCGCTCACTCGTTGCCACCGGAATTCATCATCCGCTGTTGTGGGACAAGTTCGTCGGCACGCTCACGCTGAACGGCGGCTACATCCAGCCGTACAACGGCCAGCCTGTCCGCCTCACCGATCGCTTCTACAGGGGCGGCGACAGTTTTCCGGGCTTTGCACTGGCGGGAGTCGGCCCGCGCGAGGTCAGCGCCTCGGGCGCCAACGCCATCGGCGCCGATGCTTACGCGATCGGCGATGCCGATCTGCGCCTGCCGGAATTCCTGCCCGCCGATTACGGGATCGCCTTGTCTCTGTTCAGCTATTTCGGCACGGTCGGGCACCTGGCCTCGGGCATTCCCAACGACAATTGCGCCACATTCCCGCCGGGCCTTGTGTGCATCAAGGACAATATGGCATTCCGTGCCACCGCCGGTCTTGGCGTCAACTGGAAATCGCCGTTTGGGCCCATTCAGATTTCCTTCGCCATACCGTATGTCAAGGAACACTACGACAAGTCTCAAATCATCTATTTCAGCGCTGGAACAGGACTCTAACGACATGGGAAAATCGACACTCTCTTTCGGCGCGGCCCTGGCCGTGGCCGGCTTCGCGGCGATCTTCGCCTCCGGTGAGGCGATCGCGCAGAACAAGCCGCATCCGCCAGCCGCTGCGCCTGCCGCGGGCGCCTTGCCTGCCCCGCGCATCATTGTGGTCGACCGGCAGGCGATCCTTCGGGCCTCGAAGGTGGGGCAGGACATCGTTCGGCAGGTCAACGGCATGACCCAGTCGGCAGAGTCGCAATTCCGCGCCGAGAACGACGGGTTGGTGAAAGAGTCGCAGGCTCTCCAACAACAGGTCGCCATTCTGGCGCCCGATGTGCGGGCGCAGAAGATCAGGGCGTTCCAGTCCAAGGAAGCCGCCTTCAAGCAGAAAGTGCAGGCGCGCCAGGATGAAATTCAGGGAGGCCTGCTGAAGGCGCGACAGCAGGTGGAGGCCGCGCTCGGTCCGATCCTTCAGGGCATCATGCAGGAGCGAGGTGCAAACCTTCTGCTCGATCGCGCCGCCGTCGTGTTGGGCATGGTGGACGTCGACGTGACGAAGCAGACGATTGCGCGTCTCGACCAGAAGCTGCCGTCGGTCAAGGTGCAGCTGGTGTCGATGCCGCCAGGATTTGCGCAACAAATGCGCTGAAGGAGTCGCGTGGGCGCGAAGCGCGCGATCCCCGGAGGCCATGGCAGATTCCCGTTTCTATGACAATCGTGGACCGTTCACGCTTGCCGGGATTTGTGCCCGCGCCGGCATTGCTCCGCCGGACGATGATGACGGGAGCGAGATAGCGGATGTCGCAACGCTCGAAGGCGCCTCCGCTGCTCATCTGACGTTCTGCACCGCCAAGGATCCCGCGAGCGCTCTTGCGGCGTCCCAGGCGGGATTTTGCCTCGTCGCGGAGGGCACGGTGCGGGCGCCGGGGCAACGCACGCCCCGTTTGCTCGGGTGTCGCTCCGTTCAACACGCGTTCGCCGCGGTGGCGCAGCTTTTTTATCCGGAACCGGATTGTGCATTCTCCGCACAGGAGTGCGCCATCCACCCCAGCGCGCTTATCGACGACAGCGTCCGTCTGGCGCCGGGTGTGGTTATTGGCCCAAATGTGGAAATCGGCGGCGGCACGCGGATCGGAGCAAACACCGTCATCGGCCGTGGCGTCGCCATCGGACGGGATTGCGAGATCGCAAATCATGTCGGAATCTCGCACGCCTATCTCGGCGATCGCGTGAGCGTGCTTCCGGGAGCCCAGATTGGCCAGGCGGGTTTCGGCTTTGCGGGCTCCGATCGCGGTCACGCGAGAATTCCACAGCTTGGCCGCGTGATCGTCCAGGACGCCGTTGAAATCGGATCGTGCACGACCATCGATCGCGGCGCGCTGGGAGATACGGTGATCGGAGAGGGCACCAAAATTGATAATCTCGTGCAGATCGGTCACAACTCGAGGATCGGTCGTCATTGCATGATCGTCGCCCAGGTCGGCATTTCGGGCAGCTGTGAACTTGGAGATTTTGTCGTGTTGGGCGGGCAGGTCGGCATCGCCGATCATGTGCGGATCGGAGATGGTGCAAGATTCGCAGCCCGTGGCGCCGCAACTCCGGGCGTCTACCCGGGCGGCGAGGATTACGGCGGCGTCCCGGCGCGTCCGATGAGGCAATGGCGGCGCGAGGTGGCGGCGGTGGCGCGCCTCGCCAAACGGGGCAGGCAGAATCGCAATGGATGACATGACGGCATCGCAAGACCTCGTCTTCGACGTGGAGCAAATCAAGCGGCTTCTGCCGCATCGCGCTCCGTTTCTTTTCGTCGAAAGGCTCGAGGACATCCGGCCCAATGAAGGCGCAGTCGGTTACAAGGCCGTTTCGTATAACGAGCCGTATTTTCAGGGGCATTTTCCCGATTTGGCGGTGATGCCGGGCGTACTCATCATCGAGGCGATGGCGCAGACAGCCGGAGCCCTGGTCTGTCACACGCTCGGCCTGTCGAGCGAGAATCGCGTCGTCTATTTCATGACGATCGACAAGGCGCGTTTTCGTCGGCCCGTGCGTCCCGGCGATCTTTTGCGGATCCCGGTCAGGCAGCTCCGCCGCCGCGGACCTGTGTGGAAGTTTGCAGGCGAGGCATTCGTCGGCAGTGATTTGTGCGCCGAAGCCGAGTTCACCGCGATGATCCGCGACAACCAGCCCGACGGCGATGAGCCTTCATCCGACGGCGCTCGTTGACGAGGGTGCACGCCTCGCCGCGGGCGTGGAAATCGGTCCCTATTGCATCGTGGGACCCGACGTCGTTCTCGACGAGGGCGTACGTCTGCTTTCTCATGTTGTCGTCCATGGGCACACGCACATAGGTGCGCGGACGATTGTGCACTCTCACGCCGCACTCGGCGGCAGCGCCCAGATGCGCAAATCCAATCCGCCCGACATGCGCCTCGAAATCGGTTGCGACAACGTCATCCGCGAGGCGGTGACGATCAGCACCGGCAGCGCTTCCGGACACGGGACTACCCGCGTCGGCAATCATTGCTACCTGATGGCGGCCTCCCATATCGGCCACGATTGCGCTGTCGGAGACGAAGTCACCTTGTCGAATGGCGTTCAACTTGCCGGGCATGTTCAAGTCGGTGAAGGCGTTATCATGGGCGGCCTTTCGGCCATTCAGCAATTCGGACGAATCGGTCGCAACGCATTCATCAGTGGCGTTTCGGGCGTCACCGCCGATGTCATTCCCTACGGCACGGTCGTCGGCACGCATGCGCGGCTCGAGGGGCTCAATCTGGTCGGCCTGCGCCGCCGCGGCATCGCACGCGAAAACATTCACGCGTTGCGCGCGGCCTATCGCATGATCTTCGAGGCAGCGGCGGGAACGATCCACGACAACGCTCGCCTGGCAGCGGAGCGGTGGCCGAAAATCCCCGAAGTGCAGGATGTCGCGACGTTCATTCTCGCGGACGCCAGGCGCCCGATCTGCCCCGCGCGCGAGCGCGGCCGAACGTCGCCGAGAGTGGAATGAGTTGCCTTGGCATCATTGCCGGCGGCGGCACCCTGCCATCCGCAGTCGCGCGATGCGCGCGCGAGAACGGTCGGGACCTGTTTATTGTTGCGCTGCGCGGTTCGGCGGATCCGGGCGTGGAGGAGTTTCCGCATGAGTGGGCCTCTCTGGGCGAAGCCGGAAGGGTGTTGCGTCTCCTGCGCGAGCATCGCTGCGGGGACGTGCTATTGGCAGGGCGTGTTGCGCGGCCGCGCTTCTCCGACATCGGCGCCGATGCCAAGGGCCTGCTTCTGCTGCCGCGGGTGTTGTCGGCCGCCCGGCAGGGGGACGATGCGCTTCTGCGCGTGCTGATCGACGTATTCCGCGGCGAGGGATTCCATCCCGTCGGCATAGGCGAGGCCGCGCCGGCTCTTCTCGTGCGCGAGGGCGTGCAGGGCCGCGTTAAGCCGGATTCGCTGAACGCGGAGGACATCGCGAAAGGCGTAAGGGTCGTGCGCAATCTCGGCAGGCTCGACGTGGGCCAGTCGGCAATCGTTTGCGGGGGTCTCGTTCTCGCCGTCGAAGCCGCCGAGGGAACGGACGCGATGATCCTGCGCGCGGCCGATCTTCCAGAAGACATCCGCGGCAATGTCCAGAACCGCCGCGGCGTGCTGGTCAAGGCGTTGAAGCCGGTGCAGGACGGCATGAGCGATTTGCCGGTGATCGGTATCCGCACGGTCGAGAACGCCGCGCGCGCCGGACTCGCGGGAATTGCCGCCGAGGCAAATCGCGCGCTGCTCATGGATCGCGAAGCGGCGATCGAGGCCGCCAATGCCGCGGGACTGTTCATTCTCGGTTTTGCATCGAGCGCCTATCCCGATTGAACGATGACGGTCGACAGCGCTCTGACGATCATGCTCGTTTGCGGCGAGCCGTCCGGCGACCAGATCGGCGCGGAACTGATGGCCGGGTTGAAATCGCTCGCCGGGGACAAACTGCACATCGTCGGCGTCGGCGGTCCCGCGATGGCGGCGCAGGGGCTGGAGAGTCTGTTTCCGCTCGACGACACATCCGTCATGGGTCTGCGCGAAGTGGTTCCGCGCATCCCCGCAATTCTCAGGCGCGTGCGCGAGGCCTCCGATTTCGCCGTGCGCACGAGGCCTGACGCCGTCGTCCTGATCGACAGCCCGGATTTCACCCACCGCATCGCCCAGCGCCTGAGGCGCATTGCTCCCGCCATCCGCACCGTCAACTACGTCGCACCCCAGGTCTGGGCATCGCGAAGCTATCGCGCCCGCAAGATGGCGCGCTATTTCGATCTCGTACTGGCTCTGCTGCCGTTCGAAGCACAATTTTTCGAGGAGCACGCGCTGCCCGCCGTGTTCGTCGGCCACCCGGTGATCGAGCGAGCCGAGCGGATGAAGGGCGGCGCGGCTCTGCGCGAGCGCCTCGGAATCTCGCCGCTCGCGCCCCTGCTTGCCATTCTGCCAGGCAGCCGAATGAACGAAGTGCGATTGCTGCTGCCTCCGTTCCGGGAGGCCGTCGCATTGCTCCGTCGCGACATTCCCGACCTTGCCTGCGTGCTGCCGACGGTCGCCCATGTGAGCAGCTTCGTGCGCGAACGAACTGTTGGCTGGCCCACCCTTCTGCACATTCTCGACAGCGATGCCGACAGGTTCGCGGCGTTCGATGCCGCCCGCGCGGCGATCGCGGCGTCGGGTACGGTCACGACGGAACTGGCGCTCGCCGGCACGCCAATGGTTGTCGCCTACCGGCTGGGCGCTCTGACCTACGCGCTTGTTCGCCCCTTCGTCCGCGTGCATTTTATCGCGCTTGCAAATATTCTTCTCGATCGCCCGGCCGTACCGGAGCTGATCCAGGGCCGCTGCACGGGCGCAGCACTCGCCCGCGCGGCGCTGCCGCTCCTGCGCGACGAGGCCGCGCGCGAGAGTCAGCGCCGGGACCTGGCGGAAGCGATGGCAAGACTTGGCGTGGGCGGCGAGCGACCGAGCCTGCGCGCCGCGCGCGCGCTTCTCGAATTCGTCCGGAAGAATCGCGCTTAGCGCCTGTCGATCGGTACGTAGTTCCGCGTTTTGGCGCCGGTGTAGAGCTGGCGCGGGCGTCCGATCTTCTGGTGCGGATCGACGATCATCTCTTTCCACTGCGCAATCCATCCCACCGTGCGCGCGAGTGCGAACAGCGCCGTGAACATGCTGGTCGGGAAGCCCAACGCCTTCAGCGTGATGCCCGAATAGAAGTCGATGTTGGGGTAGAGCTTCTTTTCGATGAAATAGTCGTCCTTCAGAGCAATGCGTTCGAGCTCGAGGGCCACCTTGAGCAGCGGATCGTCATGCACGCCGAGCTCGTCGAGCACCGCGTGACACTGAATCTGCATCGCTTTCGCACGCGGATCGTAGTGCTTGTAAACGCGGTGGCCGAAGCCCATCAGGCGGAAGGGATCGTCCTTGTCCTTGGCGCGCCGCACATATTCGGGAATGCGGTCGACGGTGCCGATCTCCATCAGCATCTTCAGTGCGGCTTCGTTCGCTCCGCCATGCGCGGGTCCCCACAGGCAGGCGATCCCCGCCGCGATGCAGGCGAAGGGATTGGCGCCCGAAGAGCCGGCGAGGCGCACTGTCGACGTCGAGGCGTTCTGCTCGTGATCGGCATGCAGGATGAAGACCGTGTCGAGAGCTTTGGCGAGCACCGGGTTGATCCGGTATTCCTCGCACGGCACCGCAAAGCACATGCGCAGGAAATTCTCGGTGTAGCCGAGCGTGTTCAGTGGATAAACGAAAGGCTGGCCCACGTGGTATTTGAAGGCCATCGCGGCGATCGTCGGTATTTTTGCGATCATGCGATGGCTTGCGACCTCGCGCTGGCGCGGGTCGGTGATGTCGGTCGAGTCGTGATAGAAGGCCGACAACGCGCCGACGACGCCGCACATGATCGCCATCGGATGCGCGTCGCGCCGGAACCCGTGGAAGAAAGACGCGATCTGCTCGTGCACCATCGTGTGATAGGTGATAGAGCGGCCGAACTCCTTCATCTGCGCGGCGTTGGGCAACTCGCTGTAGAGGAGGAGGTGGCAGACTTCGAGAAAATTCGAGTGCTCGGCGAGCTGATCGATCGGATAGCCGCGGTAGAGCAGAATGCCCTCGTCGCCATCGATGAACGTGATGTCGCTTTCGCAGGCTGCGGTCGAGGTGAATCCCGGATCGTAGGTGAATACGTTCGCGGAATCGTACAGCTTGCGAATGTCGAGAACGTGCGGACCGATCGAACCGGCGAGCGCGGGCAGCTCGAAACTGCGGTTCTCATATGTGAGGATCGCCTTGCCTGCCGGAGTAGCCTTGCCGTCGCTCATCGAACCACCTCGCTGACGCCGCCGCGCCCGTTTTTGCACTGCAACAAATATAAGCCCGCGGAATGAGATTTGTCACCCAGACACGGAAAGGGCTCAAAGCAAATTTGCGTGTCAGGCCGCGAATGACCTTACGCGAGCTATGGTTTCTTTTCGTCCCAGCACAGTCATGACCTGAAAAACGGGAGGAGACGTACCCTTTCCCGTCAGGGCGGCGCGCAGCGGCTGCGCGAGCTGGCCGAGCTTCCTGCCCGTCGTCCCTGCCAGATTGCGAACCTCGTTTTCGAGAGAAGCCGTGTCCCATTCGCTGCGCTGCAGCAATGGGAGCAGTTCCGCGAGAATGCGCCGTCCCTCGGGCGAGAGAAGCGCCTCGGCCTGGGCGTCGAGCGGGGGTGGCCCCTCCTCGTAAAGAAACTCCGCCGCGTGCGCGAGTTCCACCAGCGTCTTGGCCCTCTCTTTGAGGCCCGGCATGGCGGCGGCGAGACGCGCTTTCGCTGCCGCATCGAGCGAGCGGGCCGGTTGCGTGTGCGCCAGGAACGAAACCAGAGAATCCGCGAGCGCATCATCGCTCATTTCGCGCATGTAGTGGGCGTTGAGATTGTCCAGCTTCTTGAAATCGAAACGGGCGGGACTGCGCCAGATATTGGACAGATCGAACCACGCGATGGCTTGCGCCATCGAAATGATTTCGTCGTTGCCGTGGCTCCAGCCAAGCCGCAGGAGATAGTTGCGCATCGCTTCGGGCAGGTAGCCCATGTCGCGATAGGCCTCGACCGCCAGTGCACCGTGACGCTTGGACAGCTTTGCTCCGTCGGGCCCGTGAATCAGCGGAACGTGGCCATAGATGGGTCTCGGCCATTCCATCGCCTCGACGATCTGCAACTGCCGCGCCGCGTTGTTGAGATGGTCGTCGCCGCGGATGACGTGCGTCACGCCCATGTCGTAGTCGTCGACCACCACGGCCAGCATGTAGGTCGGCGAGCCGTCGGAACGCAGCAGCACCATGTCGTCGAGTTGCGCATTGGCGAAGCGAACTTCGCCCTGCACGACATCTTCGACGATCGTCTCGCCCGACTGCGGCGCCTTGATCCTGACCACGAAAGGCGCATGCTTCTGCGCATCTTCCGGATCGCGATCCCGCCAGCGACCATCATAGCGCTGCGGTTTCCCCGCCGCGCGCTGCTCGGCGCGCATCGCCGCCAATTCCTCCGCCGTCGCGTAGCAACGATAGGCGCTCCCCTGACGAAGCAATGCCTCTGCCACTTCGCGGTGACGCTCCGCGCGGGAGAATTGAAAGACGGGCTCTCCGTCCCAATGCAGCCCGAGCCAATCGAGGCCCGTCAGGATGGCCTGGACGGCTTGCGGAGTGGAGCGCTCCCGGTCGGTGTCTTCGATGCGCAACAGGAATCGTCCGCCCGCATGCCGTGCATAGAGCCAGTTGAAGAGGGCGGTCCGCGCGCCGCCGATGTGCAAATAACCGGTGGGCGAGGGTGCAAAGCGCAGGACGGGCGTCGAACTTTGTGCCATTGTCGATTCCGGGAGAGGCCTTTCCCGGTCAAACGGGTCTCGGCCAACGGTCGGCGTGGCTTCTAGCAAACCGGTTCCCGTGGGCATAGCACCCTCTACCTGGCGCGTTGCGCTTCCCAGGCTTGACCTGCCGGGATTCGACCCCGCGGCGGCAGTCGAAAGATTGCCCAGAGCTTTTGCTCGCGCGCTGCACGACGAGAAGGAACGATGGGTGCTCTGGCTCCCGGTCGCGTTCGGCGCCGGCATCGGATTCTATTTCGCATTGCCCTCCGAGCCCGATCTCCAGATCGCACTTCTGTTGGCATGCGTCTCCGCAGTCCTGATCGTGACGTCAATGCTCGTGCGTCGTGTTCTCTTCTGCGCATGCTGCATCGGATTCGCAACCCTCCTTCTGGGATTTGGCGCAGCCAAGCTGCGCACCGAAATGGTCCGCGCGCCCGTGCTGATGCAGCGGATGGGACCGCTGGAGATCGAGGGCAGAGTCGAGACCGCGCAAGTGCATGGGAAAGGCATTCGGGCGGTGCTTGCACCGTCGTTCATCGACGGTCTCGACGCAAAGGCGATGCCGGGCCGGGTTCGGGTGTCGGTGCGCCATGGCGGGGAGCGGCTCGTTCCCGGCGCAACGGTTCGACTCGACGCGGTGCTGATGCCGCCGCCTCCGCCCGCGGCACCCGGAGCTTACGATTTCGGCCGCGCAGCCTTTTTCGAAGGCATCGGTGCGGTGGGCTTCGCCTATGGACGGCCGCAGCTTGTGAAGCCCGCGCCGTTGCCGGGCATGTGGGGGCGTGCCGCGCTTGCGCTTCAGGCGCTGCGATGGCGATTGAGCGCGCGCATTCACGCCGTCTTGCCCGGAAGCACGGGCGCCATCGCTGCGGCGTTGATCACCGGCGATCGCGGCGGCATTTCCGATGCGGACGAACAGGCGTTGCGCGATGCGGGCCTGGCCCATGTGCTCGCCATCGCAGGGCTGCACATGGCGTTGGTCGGCTTCGGCCTGTTCTGGACCGTGCGTGCGATTCTCGCGCTGTGGCCGCGTGTGGCGCTGACCCAGCCGATCAAGAAATGGGCGGCGCTCGCGGCGCTGGGCGGGGCGGGTTTCTATCTCGCGATCAGCGGAAGCGCGGTGCCGGCGCTGCGCGCTTTCACCATGCTGGCGATGATGCTGCTCGCCATTCTGGTCGATCGCCCGGCACTCTCGATGCGTTCGCTCGCCATCGCGGCCGGATTGTTGCTTGCACTCACGCCTGAAAGCCTGATCGAACCCGGTTTTCAGATGTCGTTTGCGGCGGTGGCCGGCCTCATTGCGGTGGCGGAATGGGAGCGGCGACGCGCGGCACAGCGGGACGCAACTCCGACGCTTCCGCTTGCGCATGTCCGGCGCTACATGCGCGGCATCGCAATCACGAGTTTTGTCGGCAGCGTCGCCACGATGCCCTACGCGGCTTTCCATTTCGATCGCGCGACCCATTATGCCGTGCTCGGCAATCTGCTCGCCATGCCCATCATGGGCTTCGTCACCATGCCGATGGCAGCGCTCGCGGTCGTGCTGATGCCTCTGCATTGCGATGCCGCGCCGCTTCGCGTCATGGGCTGGGGCATCGACGCCATGCTTGCGGTCGGACGCTTCGTTTCGCGTTTGCCGGGCGCCGTCACCGTCGTCGCCGCCTGGCCGATGATCGCGCTCGTTTTGCTGTCGCTCGGCGGATTGTGGATCGTCATCTGGCGAACGCCGCTGCGCTGGTGCGGATTGGCGCCTGCGCTGGTCGGAGTGTTGCTGATATTTCTGGCGCGGCCGCCGGATCTCCTTGTCGCGCGCGACGGTCAAACGGTGGCGATCCGTGCAAAGGACGGCCGGCTCTACCTCATGCGCCGTGCCGCCGACGAATATTCGGCAAGCGAGTGGTTGAAGAGGGATGGGGACTCGCGTGCCGCCCGCGAGACCGTCGCGTCGACGGACACGGGCGTGCATTGCGACGCTTTCGGCTGCATCGGGCGAAGCGGCGCCGGTTTGCGCGTAGCCGCCGTGCTGAACGAAGACGCCCTTCGCAACGATTGCGCGCGCGCAGACGTCGTAATCAGCCTTGTGCCGGCCCGAGGTGCCTGTATCGGACCGAAACTCGTGATCGATCGGTTCGACGTCTTCAGGAATGGTGCCTATGCAGTCTGGTTTGGCGAACACATCGGGCTGGAAAGCGCGGAGCAGGCGCGCGGCAAGCGTCCCTGGAGCGCCGCACCTTGGCAAAGACGCTGGCAGGAATTCTAATAGCGGCGGATGAGACCCACCAGCCGGCCCTGAATGCGCACGCGGTCGGCGCCGTAAAGGCGCGTTTCGTAGGCGGGATTGGCCGCTTCGAGCGCGATGGAATCGCCGCGCCGGCGCAGGCGTTTCAGCGTCGCTTCCGAATCGTCGACAAGCGCCACCACGATATCGCCCGTGTTCGCGGTAGGCGTCTGCTGGATGACGACCGTATCGCCGTCGAGAATGCCGGCATTGATCATCGAATCTCCAGTCACCTCGAGGGCATAGTGATCGCCGCGTCCGAGAATGCTCGAAGGCACCGGCATGTCCGCGATCTTGTGCTGCAGGGCTTCGATCGGCGTACCAGCGGCGATCCGCCCAAGTATCGGCACGGTGATCGCGCTTTCCGCTTCGTGACGCCTGGGGCTCCCTCCACTGCGCGGATCGGTACGAGCGCCGCGCGCGCCCGGCGGCGAAATGGGCCGCTGCGCCTGAGTGCGAGATGTTGCCGGACGCAGCGTATCGGCGACATTCTCGGGCAGGCGGATGATCTCGAGAGCCCGCGCGCGCTTTTCCAGCCGCTTGAGGAAGCCACGCTCTTCAAGCGCTGTCACCAGCCGGTGAATGCCCGATTTCGATTTGAGGTCGAGCGCCTCTTTCATTTCGTCGAAAGAGGGAGGAACGCCGGTTTCACGCACGCGCTCATGAATAAACATCAACAGTTCATGTTGCTTGCGCGTCAGCATGTCCATGCTCCCTGGTGATTCGGCCTCAGCCGAACAAATGCGAAACACGGCGAATCGTTCTAGTTTAGTTCCCCTCCGCCGTCAACGAGCAAATTGGGCGCCGAAAAGCGACCGGATCAGCTATTCCGGTGCGAATTCTCGATCCAATGGAATCACCTCGACCCGTTGCCCCGTCTCGGCAGCGGGCGCGCCGGGCGGGCGCACGATCAGCGCATCGGCGGATGCGAGGATGCTCTGCATCGAAGAATCCTGAATGGGAAACGGCTCGGTCCAGAGTTCGCGGTCGCGGCGGATGAGCCTGGCGCGCAGATAATCCTGACGGGAATCGTTTGCGGGAACGGGCGAGGTGAGACGCGCCGGGATTCGTTCGTCTCCCATGTGCATTCCGAGAAACGCGGCGATCAGCGGCTTCAGGAACAGGAGCGCGCAGACATGGCTCGAAACGGGATTTCCCGGCAGGCCAAGAAACGGCTTGTCACGCAAGCGTCCGAAGATGAGCGGCTTTCCCGGACGCATCGCGATCTTCCAGAAATCGAGCGCGAAACCCTTTGGCGCAAGCGCATGCTGGACGAGGTCGTGATCGCCGACCGAGGCGCCGCCCGTTGTCACGACGGCATCCGCGCGCGACGCCGCATCGGGAAGGCGCTGGAGGGCTTCGACGGTGTCCGGAAAAATACCGAGATCGAGCGGCTCGCCCCCCCAGGCCGCGATCAACGCCGACAATGCGTAACCGGACGAAGCAACGATTGAGCCCGGGCGAGGCGGTGTGCCTGGAAGCACGAGTTCGTCGCCGGTCGAAGCGAATGCGACGATCGGTTTGCGGCGAACTTCGACACTGGCGAGGTTGCCTGCCGCGAGCAGCGCAAGATCGCGCGCGGCGAGTTTGCGGCCCGCGCGCGCGAGAACGCTGCCATTCCGGAAATCGAGTCCGGCCGGCCGGATGTGACGCGGTGAAGCCGGCGTGCGGATGGTCACATTACGGTCTGCTACGGTCACGTCTTCCTGTATGACGATCCCATCTGCGCCTTCGGGCACCACCGCGCCGGTGAAGATGCGCACCGCCTCGCCGCGGCCGAGCCGGCCGGCAAAGGGATGGCCGGCAGGCGCGGTCCCGACGATGCGCAGTGAGATATCCGATTCACGCGCATCCTCGAGACGCACCGCATAGCCGTCCATCGCCGAAATCGGAGCCGCCGGCTGATCGAGCAGCGCGATGGCGTCGCGCGCAAGCACACGGCCATGAGCTTCGGCGAGTGGCACAAGCTCCGGGCCGAGCGGCGCGGTCGCGCATTTCACGCGGTCGATTGCGTCTTCGACGGAAATCATTTCGTGCGCGGCGCGAACATGTCTTCGACGCGGACCTTTGCCGCGCGCGCCAGAGCCTCGGCCGTTGAAGGGGGCAGGGCAGGCGCGCGGCCCGTCAGGAAGGCGAAAATCTGCGCAGCCGGGACGCCGGCCTTTTTGGCCCATTCCGTCGCGCGCAGGCGGCGCGTCACCATGAAGGTGCGCAAGGCGGTGCGATCCGCCTCGACGACCGCCGCCACACGAATCCCCTCGCGCGGTGCGCCAGCCATGCGCGGTTTGCGCGCCGACGCAACGCCGTGCGGCTTCGCCGCATAGGCGCCGCTCTTGCCGCCGGACTTCGACAACAGACGCACGCCTTCGATGATTCCTGCGCGATCGATCGCCTTGGTCATATCGTAGATGGTGAGCGCCGCGATACCGGCGGCGACGAGCGCCTCCATCTCCACACCGGTCTGCGCGCTGGTGCGCGCGGAGGCAACGATGCGGAAGGCGTTGCGATCGGCGAGGGGCTCGATCGCAATCTCCGCGCCGGAGAGTGGAATCGGATGACAGAGCGGAATGAGCTCCGACGTCTTCTTTGCGGCCATGATGCCGGCAAGGCGCGCGGCGGCAAGCACGTCGCCCTTGGGAGCCGAACCGCCAGTCACTGCCTCGAACGCATCGGCGGAGAGCACGATGATGGCCTCCGCTTTTGCTTCGCGAACTGTCTCAGGCTTGCCGGAGACATCGACCATCCTGGCCGCGCCGTGCTCGTCGAGATGGGTGAGCGTGTTCATGCCGCCATCCTGGTGTCGGGGTTTAAAAGTTCGCCCCAGTTTCGATATCACCTTCCTGGCGAACTTCGAAACCAAACGACACCAGAATCAATGGATTGCCAGTGTCCTTCGATTCCGAAATTCCCCCAGAACCCGATATGGAGATCATGCGAATTTCGGAATCGGGACACTGGCGCGAAGGAGGCCGCGCGTCGCTCCCGCGACGTCTTCCTGACGCATGAGACTTTCGCCAATCAGGAAGCTGGTCACGCCCGCTTCCGACATCCGCCGCAAATCCTCGGCGGAGGACAAGCCGCTCTCGCAGACGACGAAGATGCCGGCGGAAATTCGTGGAGCCAGCCTGAGCGTCACGCCGAGGTCGGTGTCGAAGGTGTCAAGATCTCGATTGTTGATGCCGATCATGTTGCAGCCCAGCGCCATGGCGCGGTCGCACTCGTCCTCATTGTGGATTTCCACGAGCGCATCCATCTCCCATTCGTTGGCCGCATCGAGGAGCGCGCCTGCATCGCCATCGGTGACGGCCGCCATGATGATCAGGATACAGTCTGCGCCCAGCGCGCGCGACTGGACAACCTGATAGGGATCGAACAGGAAATCCTTTCGCAGGACGGGAAGCTCGACCGCGCCGCGGGCAGCCTCGAGATGTTCCGGCGCTCCCTGAAACGAGGGCGTGTCGGTGAGCACGGAGAGGCACGCGGCGCCGCCGTCGCGGTAGGCGCGGGCGAGGGCGGGAGGATCGAAATCTTCGCGGATGAGTCCCCTGGAGGGGCTCGCCCTCTTGATTTCGGCGACAAGACCCCATTGGCGCGCCTCGCGGCAGAGCGCGAGCGCCGCACGAAATCCGCGCGGGGCACCGGCGGAGCGCGCGCGTTCTTCCAGTTGTGCCAGTGGCGATTCGCGTTTTGCGCGGGCGATTTCCTCGCGCTTGTAGCGCGCAATGTGATCGAGAATCGTCATGGCGCCAGCTCTTGCGTCGTTGCGCGCAAACGCTTGAGCATGTCGAGCGCGCCGCCGTCGCGGATCGCAGTGTCCGCAAGCGCAGCGCCCTCGCTCAACTTCACCGCTTTCCCGCCAATGACAAGCGCTGCCGCCGCGTTCAGAACGACGATATCGCGATAGGCGGCGTTGCCCCCGCCCTGCAGGAGGAGCTCGATGGCATTCGCGTTGAAAGATGCATCTCCGCCTTTGACATCCTCGAGCGCGACTCGGCGCAGTCCCACATCCTCGGGCGTGATCTCGAATTTTGTGATGTCGCCTCGCGAAATCTCCACGACCAGACTGGCGCCGGTGATCGTCAGCTCGTCCATGCCGTCGCGGCCATGGACCACCCAGGCGTGTTCCGCGCCGAGCTCGGCGAGGACCCGCGCGAGCGGCTCGACCCATTCTTCGGCGAAGACGCCCATCAGCTGACGCCGCACCTGCGCGGGATTGCAGACAGGGCCAAGCAGGTTGAACACGGTGCGGAACCCGAGTTCCTTGCGCACGGGCGCCACGTGCTTCATCGCCGGATGATAGGCCGGAGCAAACAGGAAACAGAGGCCCAGCCTGTCGAGACAGGCCTGTGCCGCTTGCGGCGGCAAATCGATGCGCACGCCCAATGCTTCCAGGACATCGGCGGCGCCCGAGCGCGACGACATGTTGCGATTGCCGTGCTTGGCGACGGGGACGCCGCACGCCGCGACGGCGAAAGATGCGGCGGTCGAGACATTCAATGTCCCATGCCGGTCGCCGCCCGTGCCGCACAGATCGACTGCGCCCGACGGCGCCGCGATTTTTCGCATGACCGCGCGCATCGCCCGCGCGGCGCCGGCAATTTCGCCGACGGTCGGCTCGCGAAGGGCGAGCGCGGTCAGGAACGAGGCGATGCGGACTTCGGAAACCTGCCCCGACATGATGGCCTGGAACGCGACGAGCGACGATTCCGCGCTGAGCGCCCGGCCTTCCGCGAGCTGTTTGAGCAGGGACGGAAAATCCTCGTCGGCGCTCATGGGCTAGGTCCGGGAATCAATGATGAGTGACACAAAAAAAGGTCTAACGCGGAGGCAGCGCATGCTTCGACAAGCTCAGCATGAGGGTATTCAAGATATTCCTCACCCTGAGCTTGTCGAAGGGCTCTGCGTGCCCTGCGTTGAAAGTTTTTTTGAATCCGTGTCACTCAACATCAAAAGTGGATACCAGGTTCAGGCGGGAATGCGCTCGCGCGCAAGCTCGAGAAAATTGCGCAACAGCGCGTGGCCGTTCTGCGAAGCGATGCTCTCGGGATGAAACTGCACGCCATGCACGGGGTGCTCCTTGTGCCTCACGCCCATGATGACGCCGTCCACGGTGGTCGCATTGACCTCGAGGCAGTCCGGTACCCGTTCCGGGTCGACGGTCAGCGAGTGATAGCGCGTCGCTTCGAAATCATTGTCGATCCCGCGGAACACGCCGCTGCGGTCGTGACGGATGCGACTTACCTTGCCGTGCATGGGTACCGGCGCCCGCACGATGCGTCCGCCATAGGCCTGGGCGATGGCCTGATGTCCGAGGCAGACCCCCAGGATCGGCACGCGGCCGCCGGACGTCCTGATGAGATCGAGGCAGATGCCGGCCTTGTCGGGATCGCAAGGCCCCGGCGACAGCACGATGGCTTCGGGGTGCAGGCCCAGAGCGTCTTCCGGCGAAATCCGGTCGTTGCGCCGGACATCGACATCCGCACCCAGCTCCGCAAGATAATGGACCAGGTTGTAGGTGAAGCTGTCGTAATTATCGATCAGGAGAAGCATTGCTTAAGCATCCATGTGCACAGATTGTCGACTACGCGTCCTGTGATCGCAACTCTCTTTGGTCCGATGAGGCACCCAGCCGGATGATTTCGTATCTCGAATTGGCCGCCCGCGGAAAGAACGACTGGTGGCGTTATGCGCTGGCAACCGTCCTGGGCTGCATCGCCACCATTGTGATTTTCGCGGCGGTCTTCGTGCTGCTTTCACTGGCCCATGTGCTGCCCAGCGATTTCACCACCCAGATGCAGCAACCCACCGAGCCCATCGTCTTCTTCGGCGCGGCGGCCCTGAGCTTCGGTTCGCTCCTCGCAGGCTTCGCTCTGGCCATCAAACTGTTCCACCGAAAGCGTCTGCGCGACGTGATCGGCAACTGGAACTGGAATCTGTTCCTCCGCGGAGCCTGCATCTGGGTCGCCGTCCTGTGCGTGGGCCTCCTGATCGATTTTCTTCTGGCGCCGCACAGCTTCACCTTTGCGGCCGACGCCCAGACGGCCCTGCTGGCGATTTGCGCTCTCGCAGGATTGTCAATTCAGACGTTCTGCGAGGAGTTCGTATTCCGCGGCTATGTCACGCAGGGAATGCTTCTGGCGACGAAGCGTCCTCTTTTCGCCGCGCTGCTTAGCGGACTCATCTTCGGCGCGCTGCATATCTGGAACGGGGTGCCGCAGGCGGTCGGCGCGCTGTTCTTCGGCATCGTCTGCTCCCTGATCGCGATCCGCACCGGGACCATCGCCTTCACCTGGGGTCTGCACTTCGCAAACAATTACATCGGCGCCGTGGTGGTCGTCTCCGCCGCGGACATTTTCAAGACGAGCCCGGGGATATTGATCCAGAACGCCCCTCAGCTTCTCTGGTGGGATGTCGCGTTCTCGGTCGCCGGGCTCGCGGTCGTCCTGCTGCTGGTCGAGAGCCGGTCCGGTCCCTCGTTCCGCTTTCTGTACGGAGCGCTGGAGCGGGAAGCCTGAGGAATTGAGCCCGTTAACTATTTGCGCCTGATCTCCGGGCATAATTCGTTCGGCTGATTGCGCCAGCCAACTTTTTAACCTATTTCAAACAACTGGGTTAATTGGGGCGCCCGCAAGGGTGAGGGGCGGTGTTGTCTTCCTTCTTTGTCCGCTTAGGGGCGGATTCTCGTATGGTGATTGGTCGTCTCTCAGGCTTCCTGAGCGGCGAGGGCGCGAACATAAGTCCGCTTTTTGCGCTGCTTCTCATCCCCCTGATCGGGGCGATGAGTCTGGCCAGCGAGACATCGAGTTGGCTTCTTGTGAAGCGCGCGATGCAGAACGCGGCCGATTCTGCGGTCCTTGCCGCTGCTGCCAATGGAGTCACCGCTGGTTGCACCAGCAATTGCAATACGACCTGGAACGCTGAAGCGCTTTCGGTATCGGCCAATTACGGGTTCGCCAACGGCGCAAATCACACGACGGTCACTGCGGTGAACAACGCCACGTGCCCCGCTTCGACGTCGAGCGGAAATTGCTACCAGGTTACGATCACGCGGACTGTACCCCTGTACCTGATCGATGTCGTCGGATTTACCGGCAATGCTACGATTGGAGGCACTAACGCCGAGCAGATCGCTGCGACCGCGATGGCGAGCGCGAAAAGCGTACCGACCACATATTGCGTTTTGGCATTGTCGACGGGTTCGGGCAGCTACGGGGTCAATGGCGGAAACAGCATAAATTTCAACGGCTGCGATGTCAGGTCGAACGGTGCCACGACCTGCAATGGCGCGAATTCCAGCGGCGGCGCCGGACAAATTATCTACACCACAACCAACAAGAAGTGCACGAACGGGGACGGCAGCGCGGCCATAAAAGCCTCTGGGCCTCTCGCCGATCCCTACACCGGAAGGGCCTCGAGCGTACCGGCCAACACGTGCACTCCCCCGACTGCAAAGGCTACGTATCCGCAGGAACCGACCCTCCCCGCAACCAATCTTCTTGTGGGTACGCTGACTTGGCCTGCTACCAAAATACTCTGCGGCGATGTCAAGCTGACGGGCGACGTAAATCTCACAACCGCGTCTCCAGGAACGACACTTGTTATTGAGAACGGCCAGCTCGACCTCAACACGCACACACTTCAAACGTCTTCCGGATCTGGCCTGACGATCGTGTTCACTGGCCCAAGCGTCTCGGGGCTTAGCCCGATGCAATATCCGACCGGCGGGGGCGCCTTGAATATCGCAGCGCCCACATCCGGGGCATGGTCTGGAGTCGCCATCTATCAGGACCTGCTCTACTCAAACAGCAACAGCACAACGATTGCCAATGCGGGAAGTACACCGACCTGGAATATTACGGGACTTGTCTATTTTCCGACCTCCAATCTCACGTTCAACGGCGCCGTCAATAAGGCAAACAATGGCGTTTCATGTTTTAGCCTCGTCGGATTAACAGTCATGGCCAGCGGCACTGGCGACATATTTGCGGGCAGCCAGTCGCAATGCGCGCAGGCTGGCCTGACGCCGCCGAGCGACGGAAGCGCTCAGCGACAGGTTCTGGTCGATTGACAATGCGAAGCGTTGGACGAACGTCGCGGCGAAGGCCCGTATTCGTGGCCTTTCTGGCCGGGTGTCAAGGCGCCGCGGCTGCGGAGTTCGCTCTGGTCCTGAGCCTGCTCGTAATTCCTGTATTGAATATTGTAGACCTCGGAATCTATTCGTATCAGCGGATGGAACTCGACAATGCGGGGCAAGTCGCGGCAAAGGCGGCGTGGTCCATCGTGCCTAGTTGCACATTGCCTGTCACAGTGGGCAGCAATTGTCCGACTCTGAACGGCGCGATCAATACGGCACTCCACAGCACGCCGCTCGGCAGCTCGGTAACGTACTCCAAGAGTGAAAGCTATTACTGTGTGAGCAGTTCAACGTCGCAACTCGTTAGCGTTGCCTCTCCGCCGAGTTCCCCTCCTTCCACTTGCACATCCGTCGGTTCGCCGAACGCCGCGCCGGGCGATTACATCCTGATCGCGGTGTCTTATACGTACAGGCCTGTGTTTACCGGAATTTCCGTGGTGAGCCTGCTCGCTTCGCCGATCACCAGCACGGTGTGGATGAGGCTTAACTGATCGTGCGCCGAGCGTTCGCATTTTTGCATGACGAGCGGGGCGCGACGGCCGCAGAATTCGGGCTGGTTCTCGCTGTCTTTCTTGCGCTGGTGTTCGGCATTCTCGGATTATCCTTCACAGTCTGGGCCAACAGCACGTTACAATACGCCGCCGAAGCGGTGGCGCGATGTGCATCAGTGAATGCCGCCGTATGCACCAATGCGACCGCCACCAAAAACTACGCCGCCAGCGTGTACAAGGGGCCAAGCATTTCGCCGGTCTTCAATTATATCGCGACGGGCAGCTGTGGTCATCAGGTTACGGCGACGGCCAACATGCCCCTCGATGTGGGGCTGGTGAGTATGGCGGTACCGTTATCCGCGTCAGCCTGTTTTCCGTAAGTGGTGCCGCGAAATTGACTTCCCCTGCATTACACGCATTCGCGACCTAACCAAAATGATGCCGAGTTCTTTGATGGTAACTTAGCTCGTTTGCGCGCTATGTTCTGGATTCCGATCCACG
>DASXMF010000163.1:0-3697 GCA_036495845.1 Rhizomicrobium sp. | reverse complement strand
ATGCCTATGATCAGGAACATCGGCACCAGGCCGCCCTCGAAGAACACATAGAAGAGAACGAGATTGAGCGAGGTGAACACCCCGATCATCATCGTTTCGAGCAGGAGGAAGGCGATCATGTATTCCGGCACGCGTTCGGTGATCGATTTCCAGCTGGCCAGGATGCAGAACGGCATAAGCCCCGCGGTGAGCACCACGAACAGGAGGGAGATTCCGTCGACACCGACGCGGTAAGTGATCCCATTGCCGAGCCAGGCGGCCTGCTCGATGAACTGGAACGAGGCCGTCGAGCCGTCGAAGCGCGACCAGATGAAGAGCGCAACCGCGAGATCAGCGATCGTCGCGGCAAGCGCGATCACGCGCGCAAGCCGCGCCGTCGTCTGGCGATCGCCGCGAATGGCAAGAATGACGAGCGCCGCCGCAAGCGGCAGGAAGTTTGCGATGCTCAACAGCGGCAGATGGTTCATCGCGCACCCATCGTGAACATGAACCAGGATGCGAGCGCCACCACGCCGATGAGCATCGCGAACGCGTAGTGGTAGACATAGCCAGATTGGAGCCGAACGGCTTCGCGGGTGGCGTCGAGCACGCGCGCGGCCACGCCGTCAGGCCCGATTCCGTCGATGACCACCTCGTCTCCGCCGCGCCACAAAAGACGTCCCACCCATAGCGCCGGCCGCACAAACAGCGCGTCGTACAATTCGTCGAAATACCATTTGTTGTAGACGAAGGTGTAGATGAACCCGCCGCGCTTCGCGATCTCGGGAGGAAGTTCGGGATGCAGCACGTAATAGTAATGGGCGATGGCAAAGCCCAGAAGCGTCAACACGAGCGGCGCCGCTTCTACCCACAGCGGAAGCGCAGGGTGAGCCCCCTCATGGCCGCTCACCGCGTGAATCGTGGCGTGCGCGAAGCCGCCCGTGTGACCGCTGACCGAGGCGATCGTCGCGTGCCAGAAACCGCCGGCATCCGCGCCGATGAAATCGTTGGCAAACAGGGCACCTGCCGTCAGCGCGCCGATTGCCAGCACGAGCAGCGGAACCAGCATCGACAGCGGCGACTCCTTCACGTCCGACAGATGGAGGACGTGGTCGTGCTCGTCGTGGGTGAGTGGTTCGTCATGCGTCTCCTCGTCCCGATCGGATTGCTGCCGCTTGTATTCGCGCGCGCCGCGATAGGGGCCGTGAAACGTCATCAGAAACTGGCGCCACGAATAGAACGATGTCATGAGCGCGGCGGACAGCGTGAGAATGAACGCGTACGTCGCGACAGGCGTGCCCGCGAGAAAAGTCGCGTTGATGATCGCGTCCTTCGAATAGAATCCCGCCGTTCCGATCGGCGTGAACGGTAGCCCGAACCCGGTCAGCGCCAGGTTGCCCACCAGCATCATCGCCCAGGTGAACGGCAGCATCTTCGACAGCCCGCCCATCTTGCGCATGTCCTGCTCGTGATGCATCGCGTGGATTACCGAGCCAGCGCCGAGGAACAGCAGCGCCTTGAAAAAAGCGTGCGTGAAAAGATGAAACATCGCCGCGCCATAGGCGGAGACGCCGGCGGCAGCGAACATGTAGCCGAGCTGCGAACAGGTCGAATAGGCGATCACGCGCTTGATGTCGTTCTGGAACAGGCCGATCGACGCGGTCACGAACGCGGTGGTCGCGCCGATGAAGGTGACGAAGGCCAGTGCAGTCGGCGCCTGCTCGAACATCGGCGAGCAGCGGCAGACGAGAAACACGCCGGCCGTCACCATGGTGGCGGCGTGAATCAACGCCGAGACCGGGGTCGGACCCTCCATCGCGTCGGGAAGCCAGGTGTGCAGGCCGAGCTGGGCCGACTTGCCCATCGCGCCGACGAAGAGAAGCAGGCAGAGCGTGGTCAGAATGTCGAGCTGGTGGCCGGCGAAAAGAAAGGTCTTTCCGGCCATCGCCGGCGCCGCGGCGAACACCGCCGAGAAATCGAGCGTGTGGAAGACGGAATAGACGCCGAAGATTCCGAGCGCGAAGCCGAAAT
The DNA here is from genome assembly GCA_036495845.1 of Rhizomicrobium sp. GTDB lineage: Bacteria > Pseudomonadota > Alphaproteobacteria > Micropepsales > Micropepsaceae > Rhizomicrobium. Next base: position 1,687 of record DASXMF010000163.1, on the reverse strand, counting down.
CGCCCACGCGGTTGACGACGAAGGCCTTGATGGCGGCGGCATTGGCCGCGGGCCGCGTGTACCAGAATCCGATCAGGAGATAGGAGGAAAGGCCCACGCCTTCCCAGCCGAAAAAGAGCTGCAGGAAATTGTTGGCCGTGACCAGCGCCAGCATCGCGAAGGTGAAGAAGGAGAGGTAGGCGAAGAAGCGGGGCCGGTGTGCATCGTCATGCATATAGCCGATGGAATAGAGATGGACGAGCGCGGAAACGCCGGTCACGACCACGAGCATGACGGCGGTGAGCGCATCCACGCGAATGATCCAGTCCGCCCGAAGGCCGCCCGAAACGACCCATTCCATTACGCGCAGGGTTTGTGCGTGACCAAGAAAAATCACGTCATAGAAGGCCCGGCACGAGAAAGCGGCGGAGACGAACAGCAGCGCCGTAGTCACGATCTCCGAGACGCGCGCACCGATCAGGCGGCCGAACAGGCCGGCGATCAACGCGCCCGCAAGCGGAAGAAACACGATCGCGTGGTACACGGCTCAGCCCTTCATGAGATTGACGGTCTCGACCTCGATCGTGCCGCGATTGCGGAAATAGACGACGAGGATGGCGAGCCCAATCGCGGCTTCGGCGGCGGCGACGGTGAGAACAAACAGCGCGAACACCTGGCCCGTGAGATTGCCGAGCCAGGCGGAAAAGGCGACGAAATTGATGTTGACCGAGAGCAGGATCAGCTCGATCGACATCAGGATAATGATGACGTTCTTGCGGTTCAGAAAGATGCCGAGCACGCCGATCGTGAACAGGATCGCGGCGAGCGCGAGATAGTGGTTGAGACCGATGACCATCAGGCGCTCCCCTGCCCCGGCTGCACATCCACGAGTTCGATGGCGAGTTTCGGATCGCGCGCAGTCTGCCGGCCGATCTTCTGGCGCCTGACCCCCGGCTTGTGGCGCAGCGTCAGCACGATGGCGCCGATCATGGCGACGAGGAGAATCAGCCCCGCAGTTTCGAAGTAATAGACGTAGTCCGTATAGAGCACGCGTCCGAGGGCTTCGGTGTTGGTGAGACCCGCGGGCGAGGCGTGGGGAACGAGATAGCCTGCACTGGGTACAAACGAGCCAACGCCCACCAGTACGAGTTCTACCGCCAGCACAACTCCGACGAGCCCGCCGAAGGGCAGATACTGCATCGCGCCCTTCTTCAGCTCCGCGAATTCGACGTCGAGCATCATGACGACGAAGAGGAACAGCACGGCTACCGCGCCGACATAGACGATGAGCAGGATCAGCGCGAGAAACTCGGCGCCCAGAAGGACGAACAAGGCCGCCGCGTTAAAGAAGGCGAGAATCAGAAACAAGACGGAATGCACGGGATTACGCGAGGCGATCACCATCAGCGCCGCCCCGATCAGGACGGCGGAAAACAGATAGAAGGCGAACGCGGTCAGCATGCGGTGGTGCTCGCGCGAAGCCGGGGGGTGATCCACCCTCCCCTTGAGGGAGGGTCGAAAATTGCGAGCGCGCCTGCGCAGCGAGCTTGCGGATCATCAAAAATGCGCGCGAGCGATTTTCGGGGAGGGGTGAGGTTGCAGTACCCCTCCCCGAAATTCTTCTTCTCGCTTTGCTCGCAGAAGAATTTCGACCCGCCCTCAAGGGGAGGGTGGAGGCATGTACGATCGCAGCGCGCTTTATCTATAC
>DASXMF010000162.1:0-11594 GCA_036495845.1 Rhizomicrobium sp. | reverse complement strand
GTCGCCGATATACATGCCCGGCCGCTTGCGCACGGCGTCGAGCCCTTTGAGCACCTTGATCGAATCGGCACCGTAGGAGTCGGACGGTTCGGGCGGATCGCTGTTGAACGTCATCAGTGTGTTGCTCTTTTTCGGTGTTGGCCGGTTGTGGTCTGGATAATGCTAGTTCGTTCGAGCGAATTCGCCCGCCTCTACCAGGAAGATATCGGCACGTTCTGCCAGATCTTCAAACAGGGAACGGTCGGTGCCCGTGAGCCACGCCTGGGCGCCGAGAGCGACAATTTCGTCGAACAACGCGGCCCTGCGCGGAGCGTCCAGATGCGCGGAAATCTCGTCGAGAAGAAGAATGGGAGCGCGGCCGTTTCGCACCTCCGCGAGCTCCCGCGCCTCGGCCAGCACGATCGAGATCAGGAGTGCCTTTTGCTCGCCAGTCGAACAGTCGCGTGCATCCATGCGCTTTCCGGTGTGGCGGGCAGAGAGATCACTCTGATGCGGGCCGACATTTGTCCTCCGGGTCTCTGCGTCGCGCAGACGGGCATCGGCAAGCGAGTCGCGCAGGCACTCCGCGGCACGCGCGCCCTCGCGCTCGACCAGACGGTCCGTATCCCCGACCAGCCCGAGCTGCGCGCTGGGAAAGGCGCCGGCTTCGCCGCGCCGGCGCAGTGATGCGTTGAGACGCTCCAGGGTGGCTGCGCGCGCCGTCGCGATCTCGGCGCCCGCTTCCGCCATCTCTTTTTCCAGGGCATCGAGCCAGGCCGGATCGCGGGGACCGAACTTCAGAAGTCTCGCCCGCTCCCGCATGGCGTGCTCGTAGCGCAGAACCCGCCGTGCGTGCGCCGGATCGAAGCCGAGAACGAGCCGATCCAGGAAGCGTCGCCTGCCGCTTGCGCTGTCGCTGAACAGCCGGTCCATTGCCGGAGTAAGCCATACGATCTCAACGATCTCGCCCAGATCCGCCGAACTCTGCGCAGCGACTCCGTTCAGATGCACCTGGCGCTTTTCCCCACCGCCGGTACTGGAGACGAGGCCGGTCCCGATTTCGTAGGTCTCGCTGTCGCACAGGACGGTGGCCGCAATCGCCCATAGAAGGCCGTCCGGCGGCGTGTGCGGAGCCTTGCGGGTGTGATCGGCCAGGGTTGCCCCCCTGAGCCCGCGGCCGGGCGAGAGAAGGGAGATCGCCTCGAGCAGATTTGTCTTGCCGGCGCCATTTGGGCCAGCCAGCACCACGGGACGGCTGCCGGCGCACAATTCGGCATGGGCATACGAGCGAAAATTCGTAAGCACCAGCCGCGTCACAGCCAGACGCCGTCGGTCCGGCCCAGCTGCGGCCGCAGTACGGCGGAGCGCCTCGCTCAAATTCACACCCGCATGGGCATGAGGACGTAGAGCGTGCCGCGGTCCTCGGAATCCTCGATCAGCGTCGGCGAACCGGCATCGGACAGGAGGAAGCGCACTTCCTTGCCTTCGATCTGGCCGGTGATGTCGAGAAGATAGCGGGCGTTGAAGCCTATATCGAGAGGAGCGGCGCTGTAGGCGGCGCCAACCTCCTCCGTTGCCGTACCGGAATCCGGGTTGACCACGGTGAGCGTAAGCTTGTCCTTGACGATGCCGAGCTTCACCGCACGCGTCTTGTCTGCGGAAATTGTCGATACGCGGTCCACGGCTTGCGCAAATTCGCGCGAATCGAGCGACAGCACCTTGTCGTTCGCCGACGGAATCACGCGCTGATAGTCGGGAAACGTGCCATCGATCAGCTTGGAGGTGAGTTCCACGCCGTCGGTCGCGAACTGGATCTTGGTATCCGAAAGCGACACGTCGATGCCGCCTTCGGCATCGTCAAGCAGGCGCCGAAGCTCGCCAACCGTCTTTCGCGGCACGATCGCACCGGGCATTTCCACGGCGCCGTCCGGCAACTCCAGCTGAAACCGCGCGAGCCTGTGGCCGTCGGTCGCCACCGCGCGCATTTCTCCCTTCGCCTTGCCGTCCTTGTGCGCGTGCAGATAGATGCCGTTGAGATAGAAACGCGTTTCCTCCGTCGAGATGGCGAAACGGGTCTTGTCGATCAGCTTCTTCAGATCGTCGGTCTGCAGACGAAACCGGAAAGGCATTGCCCCCGCAGCCATCTGCGGAAAGTCCTCCTTGGGCAGGCAGGCGAGCTCGAAGCGGACGCTGCCCGACGATACGGCAAGGCGCCCCCCTTCCGAGGTCAGAAGCTCGGCCTGGACCTGTGCGCCTTCCGGCAATTTGCGAACGATATCGTAAAGCATGTGAGCCGGCGCCGTCGCCGCGCCGTTGCGAAGCACGTCGGCCGCCAGCGATTCCACGATTTCCATATCGAGATCGGTGGCGGTGAGCTTCAACCGCCCTTTGCCGGCTTCGATCAGGACGTTCGACAAAATGGGTATAGTATTTCGCCGTTCCACGACGCTTTGGACGTGGCCAAGGGCTTTCAGAAAGGCGCTGCGTTCGACCGTGATTTTCATGATGTTGCGCTTGAGATTTCGGTTTTATCCATATTGCCATGCGGCCTTCGGGCCAACCCTGCGGCGAGCCGGAATTCCTTGAATCGCCTGTATTCCCGACGCGACCAGACTCGACCGGCGAATTATAACAGGGCGCATTCTGTGAGAATAGCTTGTCTCGCCTAGACCGGCGAAATAGGGACCCCGGGGATTGCCCCCGGGGGAGCGGGCCTTTGTCCGGGAACTAGTTTTCCTTGCCCAGCACCCGTTTCAAGAAGTCGACTTCCTGCTTGAAGGCGGGATCCTCGCTGCAAAGTGCCGCGATGCGCCTGCACGCATGCAATACAGTGGTGTGATCGCGCCCGCCGAAACGCCGTCCGATCTCGGGCAGCGAGCGCAGAGTGATTTCCCGCGCCAGGAACATCGCGACCTGCCTTGGCCGCGCCACGCGGCGACTGCGCTGCGACGACTGGAAATCGCGCGGATCAAGCTTGTAGAAATCTGCGATCTTGCGCTGAATGTCTTCGATCGAGGTTTTGCGCGCGACGGCGCCGCGCCTGATGATGGCGTCGACGGCTGCGCCGAGGCCCGTGGCGTTCCTGGTCAATTCGGCGTGCAGTGTAAGATTGTTGAAGAATCCGATCAGGTCGCGCGGCGTTGCATCTTCCAGGTCCGCGATCCGCTCGAGCGCTTCGTCTGGAATTCCCGGTTGGCCGCGCTTGCGCGAATATTCCGACGCCCGGGCTTTGAGAATGCCGAGGCGCGTTTCCCGTTCCGGCCTGCCCAGCGCGATGACGAGGCCGCCACAGAGCCGCGATCGGACGTCGGCGCCCAGGGCCTCGAGTTCCTGCGCAGGCTTGTCTGCCGCGAACACGAGCTTGCGCTGCAGATCGGAATAGGCGTTCAAGGTGTGCAACAGCTCGGACATGGTCGAAGTGCTGCGACAGAGATGCTGAAGGTCGTCGATGACGAGCATGTCGGCCGCGCGCAGTTCGTCCTTGAATGCGAGCGTTTCCTTGCGGTTCAGGGCGCCCAGGAACTGACGCATGAAATCCTCCGCACCGAGCAGGAGCGTGCGACAGCCTCGGCGCTGCGACTCCACAGCTATCGCGTTGAGGAGATGCGTCTTGCCGAGACCGAAATTACCATGGACGTAGAGCAGCGAAACATTGTCGGCTTCGCCGCTGGCGAATGAACGCGATGCCCGCAACGCCAATGCGTTGGATGGCCCGGCGATGAAGGTGTCGAAAGACTGCGCGAGATCCGGAGCGCGGAAAAACAGGCTGTGATTTTGGGTCCCGCCGGAGGGTTGCATCTCGCGCCTTTCCGGTGGCACGCGAAGCCGGGGCAGTTGGGAAACCGACGCCGACGGCGAAGGGGACACTGTCTCCTCGCTTCTCATTTCGCCGCCCAACGTCGGGACACCCATGGGTGCGAGCACGATCGTGATCGACGCCGGAACGCCACCCTCGGCGCGCAGGGCCTTTTCGATCCGGCCGACATAGTTGTTGGCCACCCAGTTGCGCACGAAGGGGCGCGGCGCTCCGAATTTGAGATCGCCCCGGAGGAATTCGAGGAGCGTCAATTTGCCGATCCAGGCGTCGAACACGGGGCCGCCCAAATCCCGGCGAAGCCTGGCGCGCGCCGCGGCCCAGATGGTTTGCCAATCCGGAATCCTCGTCAGAGCCTGTGTCATCGTCTCATTCCCCTCTTTTTCGACCCGAGAATTTTTCCCGCGGTCCCCCGTCGCTGCGATCACGAAACGGGTGGATGTGGCGGCCAAGGTTTTCCCGGAGTTTTATTGGTTTCCCCGCTATCCCTGGCGCCACGCCAACCCCGCCGCCTTCCATCCATTCAAGGTTCCACGGTGCCCGGCGGAATCCACGTCTCCCTCAAATCCACTGGCGACGTTGAGTGCCCGGGCAAAGCCCGCTTCCGTCAGGGCAATCGCGGCGGAACGCGAGCGTGCCCCCGAACGGCACAGAAGAAGAACCGGACTCTCTCTTCCTGCGCCGACGGACTGCAACGACTCCGCCGCCGTCGTGGTAAAGTCCCGATTGAAGGCCATCGCCGGAAAGCTCTGCCATTCCACACGATGAACTGGCCGGCCAAGGCTCGAGAGATCGGGGACACCCACGAAATTCCACTCGGGGAAGCTGCGCACATCGATCAACTGGGCCTTGGGGTCTCGCTCCAGCAGCGCCCAGGCTTCTTTGGGGGTCACATCCCCCGCATATCTGGCTTCCGTGCCGGGTTGCGTCATCGTTCCTCCCAGGCAAAACCATCCGCGCGCGGCGCCCTGCGGCGCCACCGACTGCAAAGTAAAACCTAGTGACTAGATTGCCCCACTAGACCCGGAATCAGCCAATTCTGGCCGTTTGTTTCCGCATCTCGATTTGATTATTTAAACTGCTTTTTGTTTTTTCTGACGTGACCGCCGCCAGCCCACAAACGATAGCACGTTGTTAACCTCTTGCAAGAGAACGAATCGGGAATATCTCGTTTCTGTGACGGTTGCTAAGTCACGCAAGCGTATACTGAAAAATGGAAAACGGGCCTTTTCAGACGCTTAGTCGCCGCGCCGTCGATGAAGATTTTTTTTCAGGCGGGCCAAAAATGAAAATTCCGCTTACGGAGGAACGAAGCTGTTTTCAACAAAGGAGATTGAGATCATCCCCGAAATTTGATGGGGGTCTTCAGGCACTTAGCCGGGCAGTTTTGCCGCCCGTTTGGCCAACCTCGAAACCTTGCGGCTCCCGGTGTTGCTGTGAACGACGCCCTTGGATGCTCCGCGCATGATCTCCGGCTCGGCTGCCCTGAGCGCGGCCAGCGCAGCCGTTTTGTCGCCGGCCGCAATGGCTTCTTCCACCTTGCGTGTGAAGCTCCGGAGCCGCCCTTTGCGGGCGTGGTTGGTCGCCGTTCGCTTGGCGATCTGGCGAACGCGTTTCTTGGCGGAGTCGATGTTGGGCATGGCTGACTTTCTTTCGATGAAGGGCGCGGTTCTTAGCCCGCCCGTCCCGGTCGGGTCAATGCGCCGCCGGCCGCCGCCTCAGCGCTCCTGGAATTTCGGCGGACGCTTCTCCATAAAGGCGGCCATGCCTTCTTTCTGGTCATCTGTCGCAAACATGGCGTGGAAGACCCGCCGTTCGAAACGGATGCCTTCTGACAGCGTGGTTTCATAGGCGCGATTGACCGTCTCCTTCGTCATCATGACGATGGGAAGCGACTTCTCGGCGATCTTGTGCGCGGTCTTCGTCGCCTCTTCGAGAAGATCGGACAGCGGAACCACGCGGCTGACCAGACCCGCGCGTTCCGCCTCGACCGCATCCATGGTGCGCCCCGTCAGACACATCTCCATCGCCTTGGATTTGCCGACGAAGCGCGTCAGCCGTTGGGTGCCGCCGATCCCGGGCATCACTCCGAGATTGATCTCGGGTTGGCCGAATTTGGCGTTGTCCGCGGCAATGATGAAATCGCACAACATCGCGAGTTCGCAACCGCCGCCCAATGCGTGACCGGCGACGGCCGCGACGATCGGCTTGCGTGTGGCCGCTATTCTGTCGGCTGCGCGTGCGAAGAAATTGGCTTTGTACATGTCCATGTACGATTTCGGCGCCATCTCCCTGATGTCGGCGCCCGCCGCAAAGGCGCGATCCGATCCGGCGAGCACAACGACGTGCAGCGCGTCGTCGGCATCGATGGTTTCGAGAGCATGCACGAGTTCGTCCAGGAGCGCGTTATTCAGCGCGTTCAGCGCCTTGGGGCGGTTGAGCGTGACGATCGCCACCCTGCCTTCAATCTTGAGGAGAATGTTTTCGTAATTCATGGCAAAACTCCCGGACGGCCGCACATCCCTCGCGCGGGCAAATGTCAAAGGCAAGGACAAATCAGTCGTCGCGAGGCTTCGAGCGCAATCTCTTGGCAAGTCCTCGTGCAATCTTGTTCTGGATGCGGCGCTCCTTGCTGGCGCGTGGCGGCGCAGTTTTGCGTCGCGACCGCGGAGGCCGTGCGGCGCTGCGCAACATGGCGGCCAATCGTGCGCGGACATCGGCGCGGTTGCGCTCCTGGCTGCGAAAGCGCCGACCCACGAGCACCAGCTCGCCGGATTTCGTGAGCCTGGATCCCGCGAGGCGGATAAGCCTTTGGCGCACTTCATCGGGCAAGGAGCGGGAACCCAAAACATCGAAGCGAAGCTGCACCGCGCTGGCCACCTTGTTGACGTTCTGGCCGCCCGGCCCGCCGGCAAGAACGAAGGTTTCGTCGAGTTCGCTCTCGTCGATTGCGATGTTCGGCGTAATTTCGAGTCTCGCCATTTTGAGCTTTTCGCACAGCCCGCCTCGTGCGATCAAATGCGGATGAGGTCATGCGGGGAGGGTGACATGAACGGCGGACTGGAAGGCGGATGCGCATGCGGCGGGATTCGCTTTCGGCTGAAAACAGCCCCCATGTTTGTGCATTGCTGCCATTGTCGCGATTGCCAGCGGCAAACGGGCAGCGGTTTCGTCATCAACGCGCTGATCGAAACGGACCGGATAGAGCTGCTTTCCGCAAAGCCGGAACCTGTGCCGGTGCCGACCGATAGCGGGCGCCCGCATGACGTCTATCGCTGCCCCGATTGCCGCATTGCGCTGTGGAGCGATTATGGCCGCCGGCCGGCGCTTCGCTTCGTCCGCGTGGGCACGCTCGACCATCCGGAAACGATCCGGCCGGACGTTCACATCTTTGTGCGCTCGAAACGTCCCTGGATCGTTTTGACCGACGACGTTCCTTCCTTCGAGGTCTACTACGACATGAACAAGCTTTGGCCGAAAGCAAGCCTCGAGCGCCGCCGCGCGATATTGGGCTGAGTGACCGAACGTATCGAGCTATGAGCACCTACTTTCGCGCGTCTCGGCGATGACACTTTTGAGGTGTGCACTACCCGAGGGAGGCAAAGGCTGGGGCGTATTCGACTCTGCCGCTGCTGCTCGGAAGAGCGGCGCGCAGCGACAGCGCCATGAAATGAGGCCCGGCGTAAGGGGAGGAAAAGCCCTTGGCGAGATTGGCGCGAAAACCAAACCGTTCGTAATAGGCGCGATCGCCGAGCACGAAGACGGCGTCCCAACCTTGCTCCTTCGCTTGCTTTAATCCCTCCCGGATCAGCGCGTGTCCGATTCCGTGGCGTTGATAATCCGGCACTACGGATACCGGAGCGAGCCCCAATGCGCGAAACGGCGCGGCCATCCGGGAGAGCATGACGTGCCCCACGATTTTTTCGTCTGCGATTGCAACGAGCGAAATGACGACATCCCCGCCAGCACGTAGCTGCCCGACCAGGCGCGCTTCGTTGGGCCGCCCGAAGGCTTCCTCGACAGCAGACGCGACCGCAGTCTCGTCATCCGATCGCGCGACGCGGATCATTTCTCGGGCCAATTTGCACCCGCTAGCGCTGGCATTTTGGACAGAAAAACGTCGAGCGGCCGGACTGAACAATGCGCCTGATTTTTCCGTTGCAGCCCCTGCGCCGGCACGGCAGGCCTTCGCGGTCGTAGACGGCAAATCGGTTCTGGAATTCGCCGAGTGCGCCGTCGGTTTTTGCATAATCCCGCAGGCTCGATCCGCCCGCCCGGATCGCTGCATGCAACACGGACTTGATCGCCGACGCCAAGGCATGCGCCCGCGATCCGGCGATCGATGACGCTGCGCGTTCGGGCGAGAGGCGCGCCCGGAACAGGGCTTCGCAAGCATAGATGTTGCCGAGGCCGGCGACGGCGCGCTGATCGAGCAATGCCGCCTTGATCGAGGTTTTCCGCCCCGCAAGAACCTGCGTGAGATGGACCGCGCCGAATTGCGGGGACAGTGGCTCGACTCCCAGTCCCGTGAAGAGAGGATGACGGTCGAGCGTTGCCGTGTCGGCGAGCAGCATGAGGCCGAAGCGCCGGTGATCGGTAAAAACAATCGAGGCGCCCGCATCCGTCTCGATGAGGACGTGATCGTGCTTGCCGTTGCCGGCGTCCGATTTGCGCGGTTCATAGACATATTGTCCGAGTCGCAATTCGGCACCCTCGGCGTAGACGGCGAGGCGGCCAGACATGCCGAGATGAACGATCAGCGTCTCCCCATCATCGAGTTCGGCCAGGAGGTACTTCGCGCGCCGCGACAATTGGCTGACGAGGCGGCCGGTCAGGCGCTCGGCAAATCGCTGTGGAAACGGCACTCGGAGGTCGGCGCGGCGGGTTTCCACTTTCGTGAGGCGATGATGCTCAAGAACGGGCGCCAGACCCATTCGAACGGTCTCGACCTCGGGAAGTTCGGGCATTTTGTGGAACCGATGATATGACAGCCGCCAGGTACTATACTGATCTTCGGCACAGTATTGAGGGCAGCGGATTCCCCGTGGCGAATTTTGGCTATCGCATGGTGGACGAGGCCGAAAGGGCCGGCCTCATTGACGGGGTGTTCTCGTCGGTCGCCCGCCGTTACGACCTGATGAACGATCTCATGTCGGGCGGCGTGCATCGCCTATGGAAGGATGCCCTGGTCGAGTGGCTCAATCCGCAACCCGGACAACTCGTTCTGGATATTGCCGGCGGCACTGGCGACATCGCGTTCCGGATTGCCGGGTCGCTGCGCCACAGGGGCGGCCAGGCGAAAATCTGCGTCTGCGATATCAATGGCGAGATGATCGCGGAAGGCGTTCGCCGCGGCGTGGCGTGCGGCGAGACCGAAGTATGGTGGGTCTGCGGCGATGCGCAAGACCTGCCGGTGCCCGATTGCTCCGTCGATGCCTGCACGATTGCATTCGGGATTCGAAACGTGACGCGCCTGGACCGTGCGCTCGCCGAGATACGCCGCGTGCTCAAGCCCGGTGGCCGTTTTCTCTGTCTTGAGTTTTCGCGCGTAAAGGTTCCCGGGCTCGACGCATTGTACGATCGTTATTCGTTCGCGGTATTGCCGCGACTTGGCGAATGGGTAGCGAAGGACAAGGAAGCCTACCGCTACCTCGCCGAGAGCATCCGTCTTTTCCCGGCCCAGACTGAGTTTGCAAAGTTGATTGAGAACGCGGGATTGTCGCGGGTGAAGATACGCAATCTTGCGGGTGGCATCGCATCCATGCATTCCGCGTGGCGGATATAGACGATGCTTCGCGCGTTGCGGGATACGGCGCGACTGGCCCATGCCGCCCGAATATTGGCGCGGCACGATGCGCTGGTTCCGCCGGAAGCCTCGCATCGCATTCCCGCCGGATTCAGATTCGTCCGCGTCCTGGCTGGTCGTCGAAGAGACGCAGACGCCGGCTTGCCGCCAGGGGAAAGACTGGCTGTCGCGCTCCACAGCCTGGGCCCGGCCTACATCAAGCTTGGTCAGCTGCTGGCAACCCGGCCCGACATCATCGGAGACGAAACGGCCCAATCGCTCGCGGCTTTACAGGACCGGCTGCCTCCCTTTGCGACCGCGATCGCCTGCGCCGAAGTCGAAGCGGCCCTCGGTATGCCGATCGCGGCGGCGTTCGCCGCGTTCGAGGAACCTCTGGCAGCGGCATCGGTTGCGCAGGTTCACCGCGCCATGACCTCGGACGAGCCGGGCCGCGCCGTCGCGGTCAAGATTCTGCGTCCGGGTGTCGAGGGGGAATTTGCGCGCGATCTTTCGGCCTTTGCGTTCGCGGCGCGCTGTGCCGAACGTTGCAGCACCGAAGCCCGGCGCCTGCGTCTTACCGCGCTGGTCGACACGCTCGCCGCCTCGGTGGCGATGGAGCTGGATCTGCGTATGGAAGCCGCGGCAGCCTGCGAGCTTGCGGAGCTGACGCGCAACGACGAGGCCTTTCGGGTTCCCGCGGTCGATTGGGACCGAACCGGCGCGCGCGTGCTCACCACCGAATGGGTGCACGGTGTCCCCGTGCGCAGCGCGGCAGAACTCGAAGCTGCGGGTCACGATCCGAAGAGGATTGCGGTGGCCGTCGTGCGCCAATTTCTGACGCAAGCTCTGCGCTACGGCTTTTTTCACGCGGACATGCACCAGGGCAATCTGTTCGTCGATCCGGAAGGTCGTCTCGTCTGCGTGGATTTTGGCATCATGGGTCGGCTCGACGAGGCGATGCGGCGGTTCATGGCGGAGACGCTTGGCGGGTTTCTGGCTCGCGACTACCAGCGCGTCGCCAATGTACATTACGAAGCGGGCTTTGTTTCACGCACACATCCCGCGCCGCTCTTTGCCCAGGCTCTACGAGCCATCGGCGAACCCGTGTTTGGCCGCCGGGCGAGTTCCGTTTCGATGGCGAGGCTCCTGCAACAATTGTTCGAGACGACGCGCCGCTTCGACATGGAACTTCAGCCGCAACTCGTGTTGTTGCAGAAGACCATGGTGGTCGTCGAAGGCGTTGCGCGCGGTCTCGATGCGGACGTCGACATGTGGGAAGCCGCACGTCCGGTCATCGAAAGCTGGATGGTCGACCGCATGGGCCCCGAAGCCCGTCTGCGCGACGCCGCGGAAGGCGTGAGTGCGCTCGGCAGGCTGGCGCGGGAATTCCCGCATTTGCTGCACAACGCAGAGATTGTCTCGACCATGCTCGCCAACGGAGGATTGAAGCTTCACCCGGACTCCGTGCTTCAGATTGCGCAAACCCAGGTTGCGCGCACGCGGCACGTTCGCATCGCGTTATGGATCGCCGCCGGAGCGCTCGCAGTGCTCACGATCGGGCTGCTTTAGTCGGGCGCATTTTTCAAAATTGCAATATGGAATTTGATCAAACGGCCACGGAACAGATGTGCGACCGGCAACGTTCCACGTGCGACGAAGGGAGCGATCAGCTGTGCACAGGAGCGAGAGCCATGGCGAGAGCCAAGCAGAAGGGCCGTTACTCGAGGGAGCAGAGCGTAATCCCGGGGGAAGAAATTGATCGGGAGCACGATACGATGGAAAACGAAGTGAAGGACTCTCTGGCGTCCGTTAGCATTCATGCTGGCCGGGTTCAACAAAGCATGCTGGATGCGTTCGATGTTTTCGGGGGGCCAGTTGCGCGCGTGCTGGACCACAACCATCAAATCTTACAGAAGATGATGCATGCGGTGCAGGAAGAGTCGGTGAATTTCGTGAATCGGCGACTCGAGCACACGAGCCACGCCATCGAGAGCAGCCGGGACTGCCAGGGCGTAT
>DASXMF010000161.1:0-43749 GCA_036495845.1 Rhizomicrobium sp. | reverse complement strand
AGATTTCCTGCACCTCTCTGCCTAAGTGCCGCTCGTCGTGCGCTCTTCGTCGCGGTCGGCGACCCGGTCGAGCCACGACAGCGCGCCGCGCGCGATTTTCTCCCAGCGGGGCTCGCCAATCAGCCAATGGCTGTGAGCGGGCAGTTCTTCGTAGCGGGCGCGACCGCCGTAACGGCGCGCGATGCGTTTGACCGTTGCGGGCGGGCTGACTCGATCCTGCGCTCCCGCGAGGCAGAGGATTGGACATGCCACGGCTCTCGCGTCCACATGGCTCGCGCGGCCGCCATCGAGCATCCAATGCATCACCTCGAACATGGCGCGTCCGGATTCCGGAACGAGACGTTCGAGGATCGCGTCGCGACCGGCCTCGGGAATGAGATCGAGCGCGTTTGCTTCCGCGATCCAGCGGCGCGGCGCGAGCGGCTTGTGCCAGAAGGCGCCTTCGAAAAAAAGCGCCTGCGCGGAGAAGAACTCGAACGGCGTCGACGGCAACAATCCCCAGGGAGGAGAAGGCGCCAGCAGCACGAGCGCACGGACCGGTCTCATCGCAGCCAGCATTTGGGCGAGCAGGCCGCCCAGCGAATGGCCGATCACGATGGGCCACGGATCGATCCGGTCGAGAAGCCCCGCAAGATCCGATGCATAGTCGCGAAGGCTCGTTCCGCCGAGCGCGTCCTCGTCACGCGTTCGCGGCTCGTGATGGCGCAAGTTGGGGCTATGCACCTCGAAGCCGCGCCTTTCGAAGAGCGGGCGCCAGCCGTCGAACGCCCAGCCTCCGCAGAACGCGCCATGGACCATGACGACCGGAGAACCGCTCATGAGGAAAGATTCACTCCTTCAGCCCGGCTTCTGGCCTGGCAAGGTCCCGGAACGCGGCGATCACCGTCGCGTATGTCTTGCGCTTGAACGGGACCACGATGCGCGGCAGGGTCTCGATGTCGATCCATTTCCATTGCGCAAATTCGGGTTCGGGTGTGCGGACGTCGATCTCCGAATCTTCGCCCTTGAATCGGAGGGCCAACCATCGCTGCCGTTGTCCGCGAAAGCGGCCGTGCAACGCCACACCCAACAGATGCGCCGGCAGATCGTAGGACAGCCATTCGTCGAGCTCGCGCAAGACAACCGCGTTGCGCGTGCCGATCTCCTCTTCCATTTCCCGCAAGCCCGCCTCGACGACGGATTCGCCCTCGTCGATGCCTCCCTGCGGCAATTGCCAGCCCTCTGCCGTCTGGTCGATGCGCTTGCCCACGAAGACGAGGCCGTCGTGGTTAAGAAGCATGATGCCGACGCTCGGCCGATAGGGAAAATCGTCGTGGCGCAACGGAGTCGCGTGCGAAACCATGCGGGAGCCGGCAGGTTGAGAACGGCCATTATGGACGAATCCGGGGCAGGAACAAAGCCCTGCGACAAGCCCGGCCGGACGACCCAACCCAGTACGACGCTGAATTCTTCAGCGCGCCGCGCGGGCCGGGGAACTCTTTCCGTCAAGCCATTTGACCGCATAGGTCAGCTGGAAATCGTCGATCTTCTTGCCCGACGGGGGCCGCACGACGTTCTGTTTCGGCGCTGACGCAATCTGCTGCTCTGCCGTCAAATGATGAGGCAGGTCCGCTTCGCTCGGCCGCTCGATCTTCGGCACTTCCGCCGTCTCGTCGCCTTGCGCAACCGCGATGTCCGGGACGATGCCGGTCGCCTGGATCGAACGGCCCGATGGCGTGTAGTAGCGCGCAGTCGTCAGATGCAGTGCGCCGTCTTCGCCCCCGCGAAGCGGAATGATCGTCTGCACCGATCCCTTGCCGAAGGATGTCATGCCGACGATGGTCGCGCGCCTGTGGTCCTGCAGCGCCCCCGCCACGATTTCGGAGGCCGAAGCCGTGCCTCCGTCGATCAGTACGACCAGCGGCTTGCCGTCCGCAATATCGCCGGGCTTGGCGTCGTAACGCTCGGTGTCGTCGGGCTTGCGGCCGCGCGTCGAGACGATCTCGCCCGAATCCAGGAATGCGTCCGAGACGGCGATCGCCTGGTCGAGAACGCCGCCACCATCATCGCGCAGGTCGATGATGTAGCCTTTGAGCCGCGGCCCGATCTGGCTTTTGAGACTCTTCACCGCCGCCTGAAGGCCGTCATTCGTTTCCTCGTTGAAGGCGGGTATACGGATATAGCCGACATCGCCTTCGCGGTGGGACTTGACCGCTTCGACCTGGATGGCGGCGCGCGTGAGCCCCACCTCGAAGGATTTCTGATTGCCCGACCGCATCAAGGTGAGCTTGACACTGGTGCCGGAGGGTCCCCTTAGCATGTCCTGAACCTTGTCGAGGTTCTGTCCCTGAAGGCCGCGTCCGTCGATTGCCAGGATCGAGTCGCCCGCCTTGATCCCCGCGTGCGAGGCCGGCGTGTCGTCGATCGGCGATACCACGCGGATGATCCCATCTTCGTCCGAGATGACCAAACCGACCCCGCCATAGGTGCCCGAGGTTTTGACCTGCATTTCAGCGAACGTCTTTGGATCGAAATAGCTCGAATGAGGATCGAGATCGGAGATCATGCCGTTGAGCGCGCTCTCGATCATCTTACGATCGTCGGGCGGCTCGACGTATTTCTCTCGTACCGTCGCAAAGGCCGCACCGAAGCGATCGAGGGCCCGATAGGCCGACTGGGCGTCGCCATCCGTCGCGCCTCGCGCGAGAGGCAGCACGATCAAGGCGGCACAAAATCCCGCCCCCATTCCCAGAGCCGTCAGCATCATCCGCCGCATCGAGGGCCTGTCCTTACGTGCCGCCATCTCCGCAAAGCCACCTGACTTCCCGGAGCGGATCGGCGCCGGCTCAATTCGCCGCGGCGCTCTTGTTCGAGGCGTTCATCGCCACCTTCCCGCGCAGGAGATCCAACGCGTACGACAGCTGGAAGTCCTCAACCTTCTTTCCGGAGGGCGGATGAATGACCGGTGGCGCGGCTTTCTTGCCGCCTTCTCCGTCCAGGTGTCCCGGCAGATTGGCCTCGCTCAGATGCTCGAGCTTGGCTGTGGCCTCATCTTCGTCGCCCTCCGCTACGGCGATGTCCGGAACGATGCCGGTGGCCTGAATCGAATGACCAGACGGCGTGTAGTAGCGCGCGGTGGTCAGACGGAGCGCGCCGCCGCCCTCGCCCAGCGGAATGATCGTCTGAACCGAACCCTTGCCGAATGACGTCATCCCCTCGATCGTCGCCCGCTTGTGATCCTGCAGCGCCCCCGCGACGATTTCCGACGCCGAAGCGGTGCCCGCATTGACGAGAACGATGATCGGTTTCCCGTCAGCAAGGTCGCCGGGCTTGGCGTCGTAGCGAGCCGTATCGTCGGCGTGCCGACCCCGTGTGGAAACGATTTCACCCGAATTCAGGAAGTCGTCCGAGACCTGGACTGCCTGATCGAGCAGGCCGCCGGGATTGTTGCGCAAGTCCAGGATGTAGCCCTTGAGGACGGGACCGATCTGCCGCTTCAAGTCGCGCATGGCGCGCTCGAGGCCCGGCGCGGTCGCTTCGTTGAAAGCGCTGAGCCTGATATAGCCGATATCGCCATCGCGATGGAATTTCACGCTGTCCACCTGCACGATGGCGCGCACCAGTCCGACGTCGAACGGTTTCTTGGCGCCGGTGCGCAGCACGGTCAGCGTAACCTTCGATCCTTCGGGTCCGCGCATCTTGTCGATGGCGTCGTTGAGTGACATGCCCTGGATCGGCGTACTGTCGATCGCGGCGATAAAATCGCCGGGTTTGATTCCGGCGCGCGCCGCAGGCGTGTCGTCGATCGGCGAGATCACCTTGACGAGCCCGTCCTCCATGGTGACCTCGATGCCGAGCCCGCCGAACTGTCCCCGGGTCTGGATCTTCATGTCGGCGAAGGCTTTGGCGTCCATGTAGCTCGAATGCGGGTCGAGCCCCGATACCATTCCCTGGATCGCCGAGGTGACGAGCTGGCTGTCTTCGACGGGGTGCACATAATCGGCGCGGACGCGTTCGAAGGCATCGCTGAACAGATCGAGCTGCTTATAGGCGGAATCGTTCGCCCCATGCGCAGCCGGGAACAGCATCAGTGCCGCAGCGACGCCTGCCGCCATCCCGACGCCCACATATGCGAAACGCTTCATGATTTCGTTGCCTTTCTCAGTTCGACTTCCAGCCACGGCGCCGGACTGACGCCTTTTTCGTTCTCGCGCAATTCAAAATAAAGCCGCGTATCTGCGCCATCTCGGGGCATCCTGCCGACGGGCTCGCCTGCCAGCAATTGATCGCCTGTCCGAACATCGACGCGCTCAAGCCCCGCGAGCACAAGATCGTATCCGCCAGCCATCTGCAAGATCAATACTCGCTGTGTTTTATGGTAAGGGCCGGCGAAAAGGACCCTCGAATCGGCAGGCGCGACGACCTGGGCGTCCGAAGGGGTGAGAAAGCTGACGCCGGGGGCGCGCGGCGCACCGGCTGCCTCGCCGTCGCCCTGGACCATACTGCCGATCACGGGTCTCAAGAGAGAGTTCCGCTCCAACTTTTGATGGGGCGCGGCCATCACCGTCATGTTCTGTGCCGATGCCGCAGCCCGCAATTGCGCGACTCTCTTGAGCAGAGCATCGAGGTCGGCGGCCTGGGCGGCCGCGACCTCGATCTTTGATGCGAGGTCCCCATAAAGCGCAGCGGCCTCGCCGGCTTCCCTCGATTTGGTCGCGAGAAGTTGATCGAGATCGTTGCGTGCCGCGGCGAGCATGGTCGCATTGCGTGCGGCATCGCCGCGGCGGCGTATCAGATCCGTGCGCGTGCCCTCGAGCATGTGAAGTTTCCGCGACAGGTCGGCCGCCGCGCCGTAGAGCCGGGGGAGGTCCGCGCCCAGCAGCATGGAAACATGGGCGCCCGCAAGCGCATCGTCGGCACGGATCGCCATGACCGGCGGCATGTCGTGCTGCACGCGCTCGAGAACGGCGAGCAGGTCCGCCACCTCCACGCGCCGGCGCTGGAAGTCTGCGGAGAGCGTCACGTTTTCGTTGGTTAGTCGCACAATCTCGGCGGCCAGCCGCACATCCTCCGCTTCCAGGTTCTGGACTCGCGCGGCGGTCGCAATCAACCGGCGCTTGAGGTCGGCCGCCTGCGCATTCAGCAGATCGCTGCGGTTTCTGGCTTCCTCGACCTGCGGACGCGATTTTGCGATCTGTTCCTGGAGCGCACGGTATCGCTCGCGCGTGCTGGGGAGTCTGCCAGCCGATGCAGCGGGAACCGCGCCCGAAAGGGATTCGGGCTGCGCTGAACCTGCTTCCGGCGTCAAGAAAAGGACGAGCAAAACCGCCACGACGCCAGGACGCCAAGACGCCAATGCGAAGAAATTGAACCACCGAGGCACCAAGGATGCTGAGAAATTTTTGGCGCGCATTCGCGCGCAGCCCTTTTCCTCGGCGTCGTTGGTATTCCCCTGATCCTTCCTCCTTCTTGGCGCCTTGGCGTGTTGGCGATCCAATTTAATTCTCCGCACCTCCATCTCCGCGTTCAGCACTCTTCCTGATCAGGATGATGGGACACGTTCGTTTGCCTCGAATCGCACAAGCGAATGACCAGCCATCTCGCGCGGCTTCTCGATGCCCATCAGGTCGAGAAGTGTGGGCGCCACGTCGGCAAGCCGTCCTTCCGACAGCTTGAGCGGCCGCTGCGCGTTGACGACGATGATCGGCACGTCGAAAGTCGTGTGTGCGGTGTGCGGCTCGCCGGTTCCAGGGTCGACCATCATTTCTGCGTTCCCGTGGTCCGCCGTGATCAGAAGCACGTCGCCCGCTCGCTCTACCGAGTCGCGCAGCCGCCCCAGGCACATGTCGATCGCGCGCACCGCATCTTCGGCCGCGGCAAGGTTGCCCGTGTGACCGACCATGTCGGGATTGGCGAAGTTGACGACGATGAGGTCGTATTTGCCGGACCCGATCGCCGCCTCGAGCTTCTCTGTCACCTCGTAGGCCGACATCTCCGGCTGCCTGTCGTAGGTCGCGACTTTCGGACTGGGCACCAGAATGCGGTCCTCGCCAGCAAACGCCTTTTCGCGTCCGCCGTTCAGGAAGAAGGTGACATGTGCATACTTCTCCGTTTCCGCAATCCGTAACTGTTTCAGTCCGAGGCGGGAAACGATCTCGCCGATGGTTGCGGTCACGTCTTCCGGCGGAAACAGCGCAGTCATGAATTTCTTCAATGGTTCGGAATATTCGGTCATTCCCGCGGCGGCCGAGAATCGTACGATCTTGCTCCGTTTGAAGCCGTCGAATTTGGGGTCGAGCAGCGCCGTCGAGATTTCTCGCGCGCGGTCAGCGCGAAAATTCGCGAACAGGAACGCGTCGCCGTCCTTCATTCCCCGGTAATGGCCGATTGCCGCGGGCAGGACGAATTCGTCCCCGATGCCGTCGCGGTAGGATTCTTCGATCGCCTGCTCCGCCGAAGCGCAGCCGCGGCCGCTGCCCGCAACGATTGCTTCGTAAGCTTTTTCCACTCGCTCCCATCTCTTATCGCGATCCATTGCATAGTAACGGCCGCAGACCGTAGCGATAGAGACGTCGGCAAGTCCGGAAATCGCGCCCTCGAAACGATGCAGGAAACCCCGCGCGCTCCTGGGCGGCGTGTCCCGTCCGTCGAGCAGCGCATGGATGCGCACGTGCAGTCCGGCGCCCGACGCCGCGCGCGCGAGCGCCGCAATGTGATCCTGGTGGGAGTGCACGCCGCCCGGCGACAGAAGTCCCAGGATATGGACACACCCTTTCGCCTTTTTCGCCTTCGCAATCAGATCGAGCAGCGCGGGAGCCAGCGCGAAGCTGTGATCGGCGATGGCATCGTCGATCCGTGGCAGATCCTGCACGACGATGCGTCCGGCGCCGATGTTCATGTGGCCGACTTCCGAATTGCCCATCTGGCCAGCGGGTAGCCCCACCGCGCGACCGGATGTGGCGAGCAGCGCGTGGGGGTTGTGGGCGAGCATATGGAGATAGTTCTGGGGCTCCGCGCGGCTGATCGCATTGTCCTCGGCGTCAGGCCGAAAGCCCCAGCCGTCGAGGATGCAAAGCACGGCGGGGCGGGGGCGTTTAACATTGCGGGATTTGGTCATGCGGGAATCACAGGTGCGCGTATCCCGCCAAGATAGGAACAGCGGGTCCGGCTGTCCACGCAGTGAGACGTCAATCGGGATATCTTATCGCGGGACGGGTTCGCCGAAGCCGGACCAATCCAAACCCGGTGCGCGCGGCAGCGAGGCGGGATTGCGATACGGAATCCAGCGCGCATTCGACGCGGGCAGCAGAATGGCCGCGACATGCCCTTCGTGTGCCAGAACGATGCTGAGCGGCTCGACACTCCAGGATTCCAGAAGTTCGCGGCGGAAGCGCGTGCCATCCGGGTCAATCGCGTGCATGGCCTCGGAATGCAGGATCGCGCCTTCGCGCACGCTCACCAATCCACGAATGCTGCTCACATAAATGTTCCAGTTTTCGGTCATGATCGCCTGCGCGAGTGGCTGGAAAACCGCAAGAGAGAAAAGAATTGCAAGAGTCGGCCCGTTCGCAAATTGCGCGGGGGAGAGACCGCGGCGCTTCATCAGGAAGAAGGCGATAGCCAGCAGAGTGGTGAGCCCAACCGGGAGGCCGCGCGCCGCGAAGAAACGGCTCGGCGCGATCAGTTCGCCTGGCAGGGCGACGAGCAGCAATATCGTCACCGCAAGAAGGGCAAAATACGTGGTGATCGTTGCGGCGCGCAATTTGCCGTCTCGAGACAGCACAAAAGGAAGAGCCGCAACAGCGGCAAGGCTTGCCAGTGCCGGCAGGTTGGGTGCGTGCGGCGTACCAAGGAATCCTCCCAGAAGGCTGACGAGAAAATCGCTGCGCTCAATGGCGCTCCGCGGAAACACGATCCAGAACAGCTCGTAGCAGGCGCCAGCCGTGGCGATGGCAGCCACGCAGAATGACGCCGTATGCTCAAGGATCTTGGATTCGTGGGCCCGGGAAATGGCGAGAAACGCGATCAGAACGAGGCACGGCACAGCCGATTCATGCGAGAAGGCGCAGACCAGGGTTACCGTGATCGCCATGACGGCGCCCGGCGCGCTCTCCATGCGGAAGCTGACGAGCAAAAACGCGAGCCACAAAAGACACGACGCGATCACTCCTTCGCCGATTCCGATGAAACTGGTGGCCGGAATTGCGACAACAAGATTAAGCAATGGACCCGCGAGCCAGATTCGTTGCGTCGACGGCACGACGAACCAGCACGACGCGGTCAGGATAATGGGCCAGCCCGATGCGCCGAGCGCGAACAGACACCCGAGCGTCCATAAATCGTGTATGCCAAGCCGCGCGCCGAGAACGGCAAGACATTGCTGCAGGATCTGAACGGAAACGCGTCCAGGTTCGAAGAGCTGAAAGCTGCGATGCGTCGCGATGCCGAGGAGATAGAACGACCCGTCATAGACCAGATCGCGCGCGGAGACGACAGCATAGGCGGCCGCAAGCGCCGCGAGCAGGATTGACACCGCAAATACGCCTGCAATGCGGCTGTCCGTGGGTACGGCCGGAGATTCGCTTGAGGCGGGCAAGTTTGCTGCGGTCATCGGAATTGTCGGGCGGCTGCTCACCCTTCGACAGGTTCAGGGTGAGGAAATGACTTTAGACCTCATCCTGAGCCTGTCGAAGGATAGCTCTGCCTGTCTTCATAGCGAATTGTTAACAGGGGCATGTGGAAAGTACCGAAAGATTTACCCGACCATGGGTATGTTGCGGCGGCGATGCCTCTCTCATCGCACAGTCCTGTTGCACGAATTCGAAAGAGAAGGCGAATGCACGGTTCAACGGCCGAGAGGAAGACGCTTCTCGTCATCTCCGGCGGCGTCGAGGCTGCGGAGGCTGCGCGACACGCGAAGGACCTCGGCCTTTACGTGGTCGTTTCCGACCGCGACCCCGCAGCGGCGGGTTTTGCCGACGCAGATTCGATACTGATCGCAGATGCCGATAGTGGCGACGAGACCTCCGCTGCCGCCGAGCGCTTTAGCCGCAAGATTCGCCGTGTCGACGGCGCCATCTCGCTGGCGGCGAACGCGCCGATGACATTGGCGAGCGTCACGAAGCGGCTGGGGGTTGCGGGGCCTTCGCAGCAGAGCGCGGAACTCGCCTGCGACAAGCTTGCAGCCAAAAAAGCCATGCGTGCGGCGGGCATACCGGTTCCCTGGTTTGCACTCGCCGAGACGCCGCAGGCGCTCGCGCGCATCATTATCGAGAGCGGGCGCGATCTCGTGATCAAGCCAGTCGATTGCCGCGAAGGCCGCGGCGTCCAACGTCTCGCAACCGTCGCGGACATGGACCGCGCCTTCGCCCTCGCCCGCTCCCATTCGCCAACGGGGCGGGTGATGGTGGAGCGCCGTCTCGAAGGTCCGCAAATCACAGCGCAGTCGCTTGTCAGCGGCGGCCATTGTGCGACACCGATGGTCTTCGACCGCAATTTCGAACATCTCGAGCGGACCGCGCCGTTCTTCGTCGGGAATGGCGGCGAGATGCCGAGTGCGCTGCCTCCGGAGTTGCAAAGCGAGGTGAGGGATGTCGTAACGAAGACGGCAGAGGCTCTCGGGATTGCGGGCGGCCCGTTCAAGACGGATGTCGTCGTTGTCGACGGCAAACCGCACGTGATCGATGCGGCTGCGGCATTTTCCCCTCTCTGCGTGCGCGGGATTCCGCTTGCAATGGGAGTGGATTTCATGGGCGCGGCCATCCGCATGGCCGTTGGCGATGCGGTTTCGCCCGACGAGCTGGTGCCGCAAATTGCCGCACATGTGGTGCAGCGATGCCTCTTCTCTGCACCCGGACGCATCGTCTCGATCGCGGGCGCCGATGAAGCGCGCGCAATGGCTGGCGTTTTCGAGATTGTCATGTGTGCAAAGGCGGGCGACATGATTCCGCGCGCCCACGACAAGCGGCCGCCGGTGGCGACGGTGCTTGCCACGGGCACATCGCGCGAAAGTGCTCTCGCTGCTGCGAACGAGGCGCTCGCCCGAATTCGGATCGTCACCGAACCGTCGGCCTAGGGCCGGCTGGTGGCGAGCAGGAAGGTGCGAACATCCGCGGCCGATTTGTCGGCCATTTCTTCCTGCGGCAGGTGTCCGGTGGCGGGATAGACAATCAACCGCGCACTCTTGATCGCTCTTGCCCAGGAACGGGCGGCCTCAACAGGCAAGAGATGATCTTCTTCGCCCCAGAGAATCAGCGTGGGCACGGCAATCCTGGCGGCGTGTGAGCCGACAAAATCGTCTTGTGGCAGGTTGAAGCGCTCGAGCGTCGCCTCGCGCGTGCCTTCCATGCGCGCGAAATCCCAATAACGATCGATCATCGCATCGTCGATGATCACTTTCCGGACCACGGCGTCATCGAGTCCCTCGACGACCAGCGCCCGAGGCGTGACATGCAGCAGGATCTGGTTGAGGACAGGAATGCGAGCAAGCCGGAAGGCAAGCGGAATCCGGTCTCCCTGTTTCGATTTCATTCCAGCGGCATCGATGAGAATCAGCTGCGTCACCCGTTCGGGGTATTCCTCCGCGAAGCGCGCAGCGACCGCGCCGCCCATCGAATTGCCGCCAATCGCGAATCGCGTGAGTCCAAGCCGGCCTGCGATTTCGGCAACCAGTCGAACCATTGCCCGCTCGGAATAATCGCGCGATGGCACCGCACCGGTGAGTCCGTGGCCCTGTAAATCGATGGTGACGACGCGGAAGGAATCGTCGAGTCGCCGGACCCATGGTTCCCAAGTGAATAGCGACGCGTTCGAACCGTGAAGGAGCACGAGCGCCGGCGCCGTGCGCGGCCCCCGGTCGCGGACATGCACCCGCGCTCCATCGGCAAGGTTGATGAATTGCGATGGCACGACCGCATATTTCGCCAGGAGTTGTGCGCGCGGAATATCGGGAGAACTGAAATAATAGAGCGTCCCCCCGATCGCAGCGGCGAGGACGAACAGGATG
This sequence comes from Rhizomicrobium sp., assembly GCA_036495845.1. Classification (GTDB taxonomy): domain Bacteria; phylum Pseudomonadota; class Alphaproteobacteria; order Micropepsales; family Micropepsaceae; genus Rhizomicrobium. The sequence continues at coordinate 32,765 of DASXMF010000161.1, read as the reverse complement.
AAAAGAAACTTTCTCATCTGCGATCCTCCCCGTGCGCTGTGTCTTCGTCAAGCAATGCGAGAAGGGTCTCGTGATCGGGATGCGCTGCAATCCGGATTGATGCGAAATCCATTTGTCGGAGAGGCTCGGCAGCCTCCTGGCTGATGCAGCAGGCGATCAGCCGCCGGCACGCCGATCTCAATCTGGCGTTCTGCACGCAGTTCGCAAACGCGGCTGCGCTGCGCGGAGAAAAGGTCAGCACGGCATCGAGCGATCCCGATCGCAACGCTTCGTCGGCTTCGGGAGGTAAGGTTCGCCGCTCGGCGGCCTCGTATAGGACGGGGCTGCGGATGTGGAATCCAGCACCCCGGAGCGCGGTTTGAAGCTCGAGTTGCGCATTCGATCCTGCCGCGTGCAACAGGTCTCCGGCATTCGCCCGCAACCGGTTGGTGACGAGCGTGCTGAGCGATTTCGCGTGACCGGCGGCGTCCAGCACTTCGCGATATCCTTCAGACCGTGCCGTAAGTGCCGTCCGAGCTCCCACCGCGAAGACGGGGACGTCTCTCTGCGGGTTCAACTTTGCGAGCGCGCAGATGCCGTTGGCACTCGTTGCCAGTATCGCCTGCACGCCATCAAGCGATACCTTCGCATCGGCAGCGATCCGTATTTCGAGGAGCGGCGCGATCAGCGCTTCGTGCCCGCGTTCGGAAAGCTTCTGCGCCGTGCGCCTGGCATCGTTCAAAGGCCGGGTGACAAGGACGCGCATCGCAAATCACAGATCGAGCCAGGCTTGCGCACGATCGCGGATCGCGAGCCCTGCCTCGCGGCCGACTCTCTCCGCTTCCGCGACAGGATCGTCGCCAAGCTGAAGTTCCACGTGGCAGGTCTCGCAAGCGCTGCCGTCGGGCGCGAGCACTTCACCGCGGAAGCGGAGCTTGCCGGCCGCCCAAATTGCGAGACCCGCGATCGGCGTCCGGCACGAACCATCGAGCGCCCCTTGGAACGCACGTTCGCACGCCAGCGCGATGGCGCTTGCCTCGTCGTTCATCGCCTTGTGGATGGCCGCGCGACGCGTGTCGCCGCTTCGCATCTCGATACCGATCGCTCCTTGCGAAAGCGCCGGCAGCCAGGAATCGGCGCTCAGGACGGAAACGGCGCGCGCTTCGAGACCGAGCCGCTTCAATCCGGCGGCAGCCAGGATAACGGCGTCCATTTCACCCGCATCGAGTTTGGCGAGTCGCGTGTCCACGTTGCCGCGCAATGGCAGGATGCGAAGATCCGGGCGCCGCCGCGCTGCCTGCGCGGCGCGGCGCACAGAACTGGTGCCCAGGCGCGCGCCCCGCGGCAAATCCTCCAGATGCTTCGCCGCGGCCGAGATGAAGGCGTCGAGAGGCGTCTCCCGCGGGAGGATTGCGGCGATCGTGAGTCCGTCGGGCAGAATGGCGGGAAGATCTTTCATCGAGTGCACCGCCATGTCGATACGCTCCGCCAGCAGTGCATCTTCGAGTTCCCTGGCGAACAGACCCTTTCCTCCCGCTTCGGCGAGCGGGCGGTCCTTGATACGATCGCCGGTCGTTTTGATCGCGACGAGTTCGCCCGCGAATCCGCAAACCGACGCCAGCGTCTCGCGCACGATGGCGGCCTGGGCGCGGGCAAGCCTGGAGCCGCGCGCCCCTATGCGCCAAATGGAAGAAGAAGACCTTTGCAGCGACATGTGCTTCGGTTAGAGGCGGGACGTTCAAACTAGCACGGATGCCGGCTTTGCACGCATGGACCGTCCTCGGTATCGAAACGAGCTGCGACGAGACCGCAGCTTCCGTGGTCCGCGGCAACGCGCCTGGCCCCGGACAGATACTGTCGAACGTCGTCCTTAGTCAGATGGACGAGCATCGCCCCTATGGCGGCGTGGTGCCGGAAATTGCGGCACGCGCCCATGTTGAATCGGTAGATGGCGTGATCGAGGCCGCGCTCGGGCAATCCGGATTTGGGCTTGCCGATATTGACGCAGTGGCGGCAACGGCGGGTCCGGGCCTTATCGGCGGCGTTATGGTCGGATTGACTACCGCCAAGGCGCTGGCGCTTGGCGCGGGAAAACCGCTGATAGCCGTCAATCATCTGGAAGCACACGCCCTCACCGCTCGGCTCACGGACGGATTGTCGTTCCCGTTCCTGTTGCTTTTGATGTCTGGCGGACATTGCCAGCTCGGCGCCGTCGAAGGCGTGGAGCGTTTCCGGCTTTACGGCATCACCATCGACGATGCCGTCGGCGAAGCATTCGACAAGACCGCCAAACTTCTCAGCCTGCCCTATCCCGGCGGTCCGGCCATCGAGGCGCTCGCGGCGGCCGGCGACCCTCAACGCTTCGCGCTGCCGCGACCGATGGTCGGGCGCGCCGGCTCGGATTTCTCCTTTGCGGGTCTGAAAACAGCTGTGCGGCACGTCGTGCGCGATGGCGGTCGCTTTGCGCCGGCGGACGTGGCCGCATCCTTTCAAGCCGCGGTCGCCGATGTCGTAACGGATCGCACGCGGGCGGCGATGGCGCGCTTCCGCGCCGAGTTTCCATTGTCGAAGGCCGCGATGGTCATGGCAGGCGGCGTCGCCGCAAATTCTGCGCTCCGTCGAACGCTTGGCGATCTGTGCGCGCGCGAGAGTTTCGCGATTACGATACCGGCGCCCGCTCTGTGTACGGACAATGCCGCCATGGTCGGCTGGGTCGGCGTAGAGCGATGCGAGATCGGATGGTTTGACGAGCTTTCCGTCGCGCCGCGAGCCCGTTGGCCGCTGCATGGTCCGACCTGCCTGCACGAAGCTGAAGCTTCACTTCGGCGAACGCAGGCAAGCCCACCATGAGATATGAAAAATATCCTCACCGTGAGCTTGCCCGCAGCGCGGCCGGTCGAAGCGCGGCTCAATAGTATGCGAATTGCGCGAAAGTGATGATGCCGGCCAGAACCAGCACAGTGGTGGACAGAACTTCCACCACGACTTCGTTGACGCGCAGGCCTGCCGGCGGCAAGGGGTTGGGATTGTGCATCATGAAGGCTCTCCTTTTGCCCAGCTCCGGCCCTCGCAATGGCGATCCGAAACCGTTCGAAACTTCCACCGGTCATGCCGGCTCCACGGCGCATATGGGTGCGCCGTCACCCGTTGCCAATGAACGGATTCATGACGATTCAGGATTTACAGGGTCGGTGACGACGCGATGTAAGCAGTTAACATGCTGAAAATGCCGGATAAAAGCTGATCTATTTATGTTGCACTGCAAAATTCACATGGTTGGACCGCTTGGGAGGCATTGGCGACAATGAGGCTGGCGACCTGGAACATTAATTCCGTCCGCCTCAGGCTGGGCCTGGTGCTGAAATTTCTGGCCGAGGAAAGGCCAGACGTTCTGTGCCTGCAGGAGACGAAGGTCCTGGACGAACTGTTCCCGGGCGAACCGATCCGAAACGCGGGCTATGTGCATCAGGCGGTCAGCGGGCAGAAAGGCTATCACGGAGTGGCCATTCTCTCGCGGCTGCCGTTTGAAAGCACACAGACACGACGATTTTGCGACAAAGACGACCGCCGGCACGTTTCGGGTGTCTTCCAGAACGGCATCGAACTGCACAATTTCTATGTCCCGGCGGGCGGGGATGTTCCCAATCCCGAACTCAATCCCAAATTTGCGCACAAGCTCGATTTTCTGCGCGAGATGGCACGTATATTCGAGAAACGGCGCGGGCGGCGCTCGGCGCGGGTTGTCCTCACAGGCGATCTCAACGTCGCTCCGCTCGAGAACGACGTCTGGAGTCACAGGCAGCTCCTTAATGTCGTTAGCCACACGCCCGTGGAGACGGGATTGCTCGGCGAAGTTCGTGAGGCGTTCGATTGGATCGACGTGACACGCTCCTTCGTGCCCGAAAACCAGAAGATCTACTCCTGGTGGAGCTACCGCGCGCGTGACTGGGAAGCCTCGGATCGCGGCCGCAGGCTCGATCACATCTGGATCAGCCAGGGGCTGAAGGGCTCTGTGACGGATCATGCCATCGTCAAGCCGGCGCGCGGTTGGCCGCGAGCTTCCGATCATGTGCCCGTGGTCGCGACGCTCGCTCTCGATGATTGACACTTTTCTCGCGCGGCAAATCTGCTAGGTTCCGCTGCCATTCTGGCCGCGATCTAAGGGGTCCCATCCATGTTGCGTCGCTTTGTCGTTGCCGCGGTCCTTGCCGCGTCGCCAGGCCTTGCGCCTGCGCAAACCGTCCACGTCCTCAAGAATCAACCGCCCGACAGCGCCATCATGACCTTCCAGCTCACCGACGGAAGGGTGCTGGCGCAGGGCGGCGGCGAATCCGATTTCTGGATTCTCACGCCGGACAGTTCGGGCAGCTATGTCAACGGCACCTGGAAGCAGGCGGCGAGTCTGCCAGTCGGCTACCAGCCCTATGCCATGGCTTCGCGGGTTCTCGCCGATGGGCGCGTGCTCATCGAAGGCGGCGAGTACAATTTCAACAATTACGCCTTCACCAATCTGGGCGCGGTCTACGACCCGGTGAAGGATGCCTGGACCAGCGTCAAACATCCCCGGGGCTGGACGAATATCGGCGACTCTCCTTCGGCTGTCATGCCGGACGGCACGTTCTTCCTCGGCGATAAGCTGTTCAAGAAATTTGCCTCGCTCGATCCGAAGACGATGACCTGGACGGAGGTCACCACGAAGGGCAAGAACGACTTCAACGCCGAAGAAGGCTGGACGCTGATGCCGGACGGCTCGATCGTGACCCTCGATGTCAAGGACAATCCGAACACCGAGCGCTATGTTCCCAAGAGAGCCAAATGGCAAAATCTGGGCGCCACGCCGGTGAATCTTCAGGGACCGCCCTGTTGTGGCTGCATCAACGTTCCGCCGAAGAATTTTTGCTACTATCCACCCGGCGAAATCGGCCCGGCGATTCTGAGGCCCGATGGCACGGTGTTCGCGACCGGCGCTACGCATTCGGGCGAGAGCAACGCTCACACGGCGATCTACACGCCAGGAAGCGGTTGGACGGCCGGTCCGGATTTTCCCAATCAGGATCAGGCGGGAGACGATTACGCCTCTTTGCTCCCCAACGGACATGTGCTGGTCGAGGGAAATAGCGGCACGCTTTACGAGTGGGACGGCACCAATTTGAAGTCGGAGCCGGTGAACGCCGGAGGTTCACTGATGGTGCTTCCGACGGGAGAAATCCTGGTCGGCGGATATGAGACTTATACGAGCTCCGGAACCTATGAATCGGCGTGGCAGCCCACGATCACGAGCAGCCCGTCATCGGTGACACGCGGCTCGACCTATCAAATCTCGGGAACCCAGTTCAACGGCCTGTCGCAAGCAAATTCCTTCGGCGACGAGTTCGATCAGTCGACCAATTACCCGCTGGTGAGGATCACGAACAACGGCACCGGCCACGTGTTCTATACGCGCACCCACGACCACAGCACGATGGGCGTGGCGACCGGCAATCAGACTGTCTCCACCAATTTCGACGTCCCATCGAATTTGGAAACGGGCGCGAGCTCGCTGGTGGTGGTCGCCAACGGGATTCCATCCAGTTCCGTTGCGGTTACGGTGCAGTAAGAGCGAGGTTCCCTATTGCGCGGCGCCCGGGGTCCAGAACGCCCGGGTGCCCGCAAATTTCTTCCAGCGCTTGACCGCGTCGTGCCAGGTATGGGCCGCGCGCTGGAGATGCCATCCATAGACGATTCCCGCGGCGAACGAGACGTCGGCTTTCGCGGATCTGTCGTCCGGCGCGCTCTGCGAAATCAGTTCATCCAAAGTCTTCTTTGCGACTGCCACGTCGTTCAAAGCTCCCAGAATGTCCTGCATGCGGCTCAGGCGGCGGACGAATTTTTCGACGCGGGCATGCTCGAAGAACGGCGCGAAGAATTCGGCCGTGTAGCGCAGCTTCTTCAAGCTGATCCGCAATTGATGACGATCGGCGACGGACAGCGTCTCGAGGTCGCGCGCCCTTTTGCATGCCTGGCGCTGCCGATGCGTCAGCATGCGTTCGGCAATGCGGCGCGCGGGCGCTTCGAAGGCGCCGACACTCTTGCTCGCGCCCATGCCATGGGCGAGAGCCACCGGCCAGGTGCCGCGATCGACGATGTCGGCGAGATCGGTCATGAAGATTCGGAAACCCGGTCCGGCAACCCGAAGAACCGCATCGCTCCACGCTCTCGCGCGTGCCGCATCGGCCCGCGCGCGTAGAACCGCGAAGGCCTCCTGTGCTCCGTTCGCGTTTGCCGCCGGATCCAGAAGCTCGCCGGTAAAAACGTCGAGATCGCGGGCCGCCGCGAGCTGGTTCGCCAGGACCCTGGCCCGCAACTTGATCGCTTCGAATTCGGGCGTGCGGAATTCGCCCCCGAAGGAGACGAGTGCGACGCGCAAGCGGCGCAAGCCCACGCGTAGCTGATGCAGGGCCTCAGTTTCCCGCGATTCCACCGTCGCCGCGACGTTGGCCGCGATGTGCCAGCGACATTGCACAAGAGTCAGCCGGAACGCGTCGAATGCGATCGCGTGCGGCGGCAGTAGCGAAGGCTGTGCCTTCTGAGCCCGCGGTTTCGGGGGAAGACGCGCAGCATACGGCCCTTCCGCGATCAGCGCGGGAACGTTGTGAACCAGACGCATTCCCGCGCCCGCGCCGCCTGCGAACGCCGGTGCATGCAGTTCCAACTCGTATTGCTGTCCCATTGGCAGTCAAAAACAATCGGTGTGGGGAAACGCGCACCTGCGCTGCCAGCCCGCGCGCATCATCCATGATTCCAAACTGTCATCAATGGCCGATTGCGAGCTCCGAAGACATCGGTTTCGGTACGCGGATGTCCAATCCGGTTAGCGTCCCAGCCTCGCCCAGGCCGCAACGTCGAACAGGGCTCTGCCGCAGGCGGCTTCGGACGGCACAGCGGTAGTCTTGCAGAGAGCTTCCGCCTCCAGAAGGAGATCGAGGACGGTCTCGAGCCTTTCGACGCTCCAGTTCCGCAACTGCGCTTTGAAGGACGAGAGCCTCGAGAAATGCACGGGCGGCCGGGCGCGGCGCGCCACAGCATCCGGGCTTTCGCCTTGCGCCACGCGAATTTTGGCGAGCGCCAGGCGCTGAAAATGTGCCAGCGCCACGCGCAGGATGGCGACCGGTGCGACGCCGGCCCCTCCGAGCCTCTCCAGCGCCAGATCAAGTCTGCGGGCGTCGCCCTCTGCGGCCGCATCGCATGCTTCTTCGACGCGAGCTTCCGCATCGTCGCCCATGATTGCGCGAACGTCTTCGAGCGTCACGCGCGATTGGCCATGCGCGTAAAGAGAGAGTTTTTCGAGTTCGCGGCGGGTGGTGCCGCGGTCGGCGCCGAGCAGCGAGACCGCTTCCACCAGTGCATCCTGGGCGATGACGATGTTTTGCGATTTCAGGTGAACGCGAATCAGGTCCGAGATCGTCTCCGCAGAGTCGGGATAGCAGGCTATCGCAGCCGCATTCGCCGCTGCCTCGAAGACCTCGCGCAGGCTGGAGTTCTTCGCAAGATCGCCGCCCTCGACCGCGACCAGCGCATCGCCGGCGGAATGGGCAAGGAAGGACTCGAACACGGGTGCGAGCGCGTTGCCGGCGGCGCGGATACGCACCACGCGCCGGCCACCCGTCATCGAAATCGCCGCCGCTTCGTCCGCCAGCCAGGCCGGTTCGTCGAGCAGACGAGCGCCGTCGATCTCCGCAATCCGAAACGGGTCCTTGAGATCGGGGACGATTGCGGCAACGAGCCTCTCCGCGCGTTCGTGCACGAGTCCCTGATCCGGGCCGAAGAACAGCGCAGCTTTGAGTTCCGCCGGCAGGCGCGCGATGAATCGCTCGCTCTCGGCCGGTTTGACGATCATTAGCCGCCCGAAGGTTTGGAGAAATAGACGCCGAGGTCGATGCGGATTCGATCGGCGATGTCGTGGGCTCCAAGCTTCTGCGCATCCTGCTGCGCAACGAGCGTGGCATAAGGCGAGGCGACGACATCGTAGGCCGACACCGTCGATTCTGTTCCCTTGGTCACGTCGGCGCCGGTGCGTGTGTCCCGCAGGTCGTAATTGGCGACCATTGTGTAGCTGTAGCGGGTGATCGAGCCGGTGGTTTCCACGGCGGTGCCTTCGATCGTCTGCTTTACCGCAACCGTCAGCCGATATCGTGCGGCTTGCGGGCTCGGCGTTCCCGCCAGCAGATCGATGAGCGAATCCCTGAGTTCGTAGCCGACGCGCTCCGCGTCGATCGGCTCGACATAGATCGAGTTGAACACCTGGTGCCCGCCCGCGCTCGAATCGGCGCGCGCATAGAGCGGATGAAATCCGCAGCCTCCTGCCGCCAGCGCCAGCATCAGGACAGCGACTGCCGCAATGTGCCTGTTCATGTGACGATGTTCACGATGCGCTCGGGCACGACGATGATGCGTCTCGGGGACTTTCCGGCAAGCGCACGTGCGACCCCGTCGAGGGTCAGTGCCGCGGCCTTGACCGTCTCTTCGTTTGCACCGCGGTCGATGGCGATCTCGCCTCGCCGTTTGCCGTCGACCTGCACGGCGATGGTAATCGAATCTGCACGGACGAGAGCGGGATCAGCTACGGGCCACTTCTCGTCGATCAGCATGGTCGAATGTCCGAGCGCTTCCCAGCACGATTCCGCGAGGTGCGGCATCATGGGGGCGCCCAAACGAACCAAAATCTCAAGCGCCTCCCGCTTCACCGCGCCGGGCACGTCCGCGGGCGCGGCGCCGATCGCGTTGGCCAATTCGTAGATGCGCGCCACGGCCCGATTGAAGCGAAGCGCCTCGATGTCTTCGGTTACGGAAGCGATGGCGCGATGGCCGGCACGGCGCAGTTGCAATGCCGGTTCGGCCAGCGTGGCGGGCAATTTCGATCCTGCCGGCGGCAACCCATCCGTCTCCGTGACAAGCCTCCAGATTCGCTGAACGAATCGCCAGCAGCCTTCGGCGCCGGTCTCGGTCCATTCGATGTCGCGCTCGGGGGGCGTGTCGGACAGCATGAACCAGCGGATCGTATCGGCGCCATACATTTCAATGATGGGTTCGGGTGTCACGACATTCTTGCGCGATTTCGACATTTTTTCCGAGGGGCCGATTTCCATCTCCTCGCCGTCGCTCTTGCGCCGCGCCGTGCCGTCGTGCCTTTCCACCTCTTCCGGCGAGACCCACTGCCCGGCTTTGTCGCGATAGGTCTCGTGGCAGACCATTCCTTGCGTGAACAGGCCCGAGAAGGGTTCGTCGAGATCGACAAATCCGAGCCGCTTCAGCCCGCGCGTGAAGAAGCGCGCATAGAGAAGATGCAGGATCGCGTGCTCGATGCCGCCGATATACTGGTCGACCGGCAACCAGTTGCGCGCCGCCGCTCGATCCACGGGTTCGGGAGCAGAGGCGTTGCAGAACCGCGCAAAATACCACGACGAGTCGACGAAGGTATCGAGGGTGTCTGTATCGCGCAGAGCCCGTGAACCGCATCTCGGACAAGTCGCAATTTTCCAACCCGGATGATGATCGAGTGGGTTGCCCGCGACATCGAAGCGGACGTCATCGGGCAGCAGCACCGGCAGGTCAACCTCGTTCACGGGCACGATACCGCAGACGCCACAATGAATCATGGGAATGGGACATCCCCAATAACGCTGGCGCGACACCAGCCAATCGCGCAGCCGATATTGAACGACCGGTCGCCCACGGCCCATTGCCTCGAGACGCCGCGCCGCCTCGGCGCTCGCCGCAACCGTATCGAGGCCGTCCAGAAAGCGCGAATTCGCGAGCCGGCCGGAGCCGAGATACGCTTCGTCGCCGATGGCGAAATTCGCAGTATCGACTCCGTCGGGGACGACGACCGGCAGGACGGGCAACCGGTATTTGCGGGCGAAATCGAGGTCGCGCTGGTCGTGCGCCGGACAGCCGAAGATCGCGCCCGTCCCGTATGCCATCAGCACAAAGTTCGCAACGTAAACCGGCAGCCGCCACGAGGAATCGAAGGGATGAGCGGCGGTCAGCCCGGTATCGAAGCCGAGCTTCTCCGTGGTCTCAATCGTCTCCTCCGCGGTTCCAAGCTGCCGGCATGAGGCGACGAATTGCGCAAGACGCGGATCGGCCTGCGCCAATTGCTCCGTCAGCGGATGATCCGGCGAGAGCGCGACGAAGCTCGCACCGAACAAGGTGTCGGGACGGGTGGAGTAGACTTCCACGGTGCCGCCATCGGACAATTCGAACCCGAAGCGCAACCCCTCAGAGCGGCCGATCCAGTTTTTCTGCATCAGCCGCACCTTTTCCGGCCAGCGATCGAGACGATCGAGCGCGTCGAGAAGGTCGTCTGAAAAATCGGTGATCCGGAAAAACCATTGCGCAAGCTTGCGCCGCTCGACCGCGGCGCCGGAGCGCCAGCCCCTTCCTTCGATAACCTGCTCATTGGCGAGCACGGTCTGGTCGACGGGATCCCAGTTCACGTCCGCTTCCGCGCGGTAGACGAGTCCCGCGCGATGGAAATCGATGAAAAGTTTCTGCTGATGCCGGTAATATGCAGGATCGCAGGTCGCAAATTCGCGGCTCCAGTCGATCGCCAGGCCCATCGACTTCAGCTGCGAGCGCATCGTTTCGATATTGGCGTAGGTCCAGTCACGCGGATTGATGCCCCGGTCGCGCGCCGCGTTCTCCGCGGGAAGACCGAAAGCGTCCCATCCCATCGGATGAAGCACCTCGTAGCCCTGGGCCCGCCGAAACCGCGCAAGGACATCGCCCATCGTGTAGTTGCGGACATGGCCCATATGGATGCGTCCCGAAGGGTAGGGAAACATCTCGAGCAGGTAGCATTTGGGCCGCGCGGAATCGTTTCGGGCGGCGAACGCACCCCGTTCCGCCCACGCCGCCTGCCAGCGTGCCTCCGATTGCCTGGCGTTGTATCGCGCCATGTTTCTACCCTGTTCCGCGGCCGCGCTGCAGCCGCTGAATCGGGGCTACTGCGCGGCCGGAGCCTAGCTTCCTGTGCCTTCGCTCGCGAGTCTGAGCTCGCGGGCGCGCGTCAATATTGCATCTTCGAGTTTGGTTGCCGTATCGGGATTGACCTGGGCATCGACCCAGCTGTCGGAGGATCGGGTCTGCCGGAAGACCGCGATCTTGATGCCGTCTGCCCTGAGACGGCGATCGAGGATGTAGATCGTCACCTTCATCCGCTCATTGGGATCCTGGGGAGCCGAATACCAATCGGTGATGATCACGCCGCCATAGGGATCCGCCGAAGCCAGAGGCATGAAGGCGAGAGTGTCCAGCGTGGCATGCCAGAGATAGGAATTGACGCCCAGCGTGATGCGGCCGCTCTCGCCGGAAATGGCGGTTGAGCCCGCGGTCGTGTCCATGGTGTCGTCGGACGAGCCGCAGGCGGCGAGAAGCAGCGCGCACAGCGCGACCGTCAAGAAACGCATGAAAACGCCCGCCCTGTCATTGCGGACGGCGAAGCCGCCCCAGTATCCCCCGCCCGGCGGCTTATACGGTCCCCGCGAAGGCGGCGCAACGGCTCGCAGGTGGGCGAGCCGGAAATCGCCTGTGATACGGTGCCCCGCGGTTCGATCGCGGCCACTCCATGGTAGGGGAGAATGGGAATGCGCCTGTTCTTGGCTATGGGATGGGCCGGCGCACTTTGCGCCACACCGGCATTCGCGGATTCGCTGGTGGATTGGAATTTGTCGCCCGCAACGATGGAAATGGGCGACTGGACCGTGCTCCTCGGCGGCACCGCCTCCGGCGCAGGCTATGTCGAGACCCAGGATGGCGGTCCCGATCGCTCGGGTGTGACCGGCTCCCTTTTGCTGCTGCCCCGCGTGCAGCGCGAGCTGGACAATGGTTGGACGCTGGGAGCCCATGCAGGGCTGCTCGCGTATCACGATGCTCTGTCCGGCGACAGCTACGGCAACCGGGTCCTCGAAAAAGCCTATGTCTCGCTCGACACGCAGTATGGACGCGTGGAGGCCGGTGAGCAGGACGGCGCGGCTTACCAGCTCAGCGTCACTGGCCCCAGGATCGACGACCTCGCAAATATCGACAATGCAAACGTGACTTTCTATCGTAATCCCGCGACCGGACGCGCCTTTGTGAATCTCTTTCCCATTCGAACCGCCGAATTCGCGAGCGGGAATTTCGTGAAACTGACCTATCTCTCGCCGCGTCTGTTCGATGTGCAGCTTGGCGCGTCCTACACACCGGGCGAAGCGCACGGCGTATTGCCGTTCGTTTCCAGCGGCGAGAACTCTGCCGACCGGCAGGAGAATCTCCTGGAAGGCGCGGCGAATTTCATGCAGAGCTTTGGCGCCATCACTGCCTCCGCTTACGCCGGTCTGGTGCTCGCGCACGATGCCGCGCGCACACCCGGCCACGAAGGATTGCGCGATTGGAGTGTGGGCGGAGAGCTCGACTACGACTTTGAGCCGGTCAGGCTTTCGATCGGCGGCGCCTGGCGGCATTCGAACGCCTACACCTTCGCCATCGACGAATCCTTCGAGCGTAGCTCGACCGATGCCCTTCGCCTCTGTGCGACCGCGGCGCTCGGCTCATGGCTCGCAAGCCTCGAATATGCGGACGGCCGGGCGAATCAGGAAGACAGTTTTTCCGGTTTCGGCGAAACGGGTTGGGAGCCGAGCGTCGACTACATCGTGAACGCTAATTTGCAGCTTACGCTCGGATGGCAGCGTCTCGTGTTCAAGCGCAGCGAAGGCGTGTTCGCGGACGGCCGGACGCAGGCAGCGATGCAAGCGGCATTCCTGCACCTTTTGTTGAAGGTCTAGTTTTGCGTTTCAAACTCGCGTGACCTATTTCCCGGGGGAACGTTTCAACGCGGAGGGCGCAGAGGAACATTGCGCGCGACAGGAGCGCGTTTCTTCACCCGTGTCCTCTGCGCTAAGCCTCTGTCTTGTGCCCCTTCGACAAGGCTTGAAGATTCCAGGCCGAAGAATTCGCGAGTGCGTCGATCGCCGCAAGGCCGGCGAGGTGCGCACCGTCGAGGCGTCTTGCGCTCAGCGCATCGATTCCACCAAGCGCATAAATCGGGACTTTCAGCATGTGGGTCATGATGCGCAGCCGCAGCGGTCCGATGCTCGCGCGTCCGGGATGGCTCTTGGTCGCGAACACAGGCGCGAGGAAAACGGCATCTGCTCCGATGGCATCTGCGCGGGCGCAGGCGTTCAGAGAATGCGCGGCGCAAGTGATGACCCAGCCGGGCCGCCGGATTCGCCAGCGTGCCGCCAGAGACATTCTTCGCTCGGGAAAATGTGCGCCGTCGGCTTCGAGCGCAGCAGCGAGTGGAGCGTCGTCGGCGACGATCCAATTCAGCCGGTGCGTTTTTGCGATGCGCGCGAGAGCTCGCGCGAGCGCCACGCGCCGTGCTGGCTCGCGCGCGCGAAGCACGACGAGGCTTCCTTGTGGCAGAAGTGCGATCGCGCCGAGCGGATCACGCATGCGCTCGTCGTCGGTCAGGAGCGCGAGACCGGGAAGGGCCGACCCTCTCGTCCATTTGAGCCGCGCCGCCGCTCTTGCTATTTGTGACCGGCTGAGTCTGTCCGTCACCCGATGTCCTCGCAACCCGATCCGACCGTCAGTGCGGCCGCGCAAAACCTGGCGGAGATTCTCGCGCGCATCGGGAACGCGCGTAAAGCGGCGATCGCGCCAGCCCCTTCAACCACACTGGTGGCCATCTCGAAGACATTCGCAGCCGAACAGATACGTCCGATCCTTGCTGCCGGCCAGCTTGTCTTTGGCGAGAATCGCGTTCAGGAGGCGAAATCGAAATGGCCCCTTCTCAGAGTGGAATTTCCGCGTATTTCGCTGCATCTGGTCGGGCCACTGCAATCCAACAAGGTCCGTGAAGCCGTATCGCTGTTCGATGCGATCCATTCCATCGACAGGCCAAAAATTGCGGAGGCGCTGCACAGCGAAATCGAAAAAAGCGGGCGAGATCCCCTGCTCTTCGTACAGGTGAATACCGGCGAGGAGCCGCAGAAAGCAGGCGTGGCGCCGCACGATGCGCCACGTTTCATTGAATGGTGCCGCAAGGAACTCACGCTCTCCATCGGGGGTCTCATGTGCATTCCGCCGGCGGATGAGTCACCCGCGCCGCATTTTGCGCTCTTGCAAAAAATTGCCCGCGAGAACGGGATTGACAGGCTGAGCATGGGCATGAGCGCGGATTTCGAGACCGCCATACGTTTTGGGGCGAGCCATGTGCGGGTGGGCTCGGCGATTTTCGGGCCGCGCATCTGACGAAATCGGCACCAACTAAAGCAGGTGTCCCGCCTTTTCCGCCTTCGCGCGCAAATAATCCGCGTTGTGCGGATTGGGCGGAACGGCGTGTGAAACGCGCTCGACGACGTCGATGCCGGCCTGCTTGAGGGTATCGACCTTGTGCGGATTGTTCGTCATCAGGCGCACGGTCTTGAATCCGAGCAGAATGAGCATTCGTGCGGCGATTCCATAAAGCCGCTCATCGCTCTCAAATCCCAGTCTCTCATTGGCTTCGACCGTGTCAAAGCCCTGATCCTGCAGACGATAGGCACGCAGCTTGTTGATGAGGCCGATGCCGCGTCCCTCCTGGGCCAGATAGAGCAGGATGCCGCCACCCGCCTTGGCGATCGCGGCAACGGCGCCACGGAGCTGGGCGCCGCAATCACATTTGAGCGATCCCAGAAGATCGCCCGTGAAGCATTCGGAATGCAGGCGTACCAATACAGGTCTGTCCGGCGGCGGATCGCCGATAAGGATTGCAAGATGTTCGGGTTCTCCGTTTCCGGCGCGAAAGGCCGCAACTTCCGACCGCTCCGCGGATTCCAGCGGCACGCGCGCCCTGGTAACAAGCGCAAGCGAGCGCAGGACGAGAGTGTCGTAGTCGAGAATGGCTGCAGTCGAAATCATCGGCGCCCCGACGGTAGGCTTATTTCCCTTGCCGACCAGAATCGCGGGCAACAGTCCTGCCAGCTTCGCGAGTTTCAGGGAGGCGGAGTAAGCTTTGGGCAAAGCCTCGCGCAAGGTCTCGAAGGGTCCCTTCAGCGGCTCGGCCAGATCGAACGTCGGATCGGAAATCGCGCGTATCCGTCCGGCGTCGAGCGGCGGTTGGAGGCGAATGGCTGCCACCTCGTCCGTGTACAGGCGAATCTTGAGCGTGCTTGCGCGCGCGCGAGTCAGCAACAGAAGAAGTTCACCGCCCGCGGAAAGCTGTCGAACAGACGCATCATTGGCCGTTTCGACGGCCAGCGCTGTCGTGATGTCGCCATTGCCGTCCGCCAGGCGAACCGGCGCTCCCGCGCGCAATACATCCACGGCGCTTGCAATCGCGTCGAGTTCGGCACGCTTTCGATGCACGCGGTTCGCCGCGTGCCGGACGACGGAGGGGCCGCGTGGTTGGGAGAGCATTTGTCCCACATACACCGGAGGCGCAAATGGGGGTAGTGTTGAACCAGGTCTTGAAGAGGGAGTTGCGAATGCCGAGCGCCAAGCGAGTCCTGCTCGTGGACGACGATGCCATGTTACGGTCTTCGCTTGCCGAACAGCTTCAGCAGGACGACGGTTTCAGCCCGGTCGAGGCTGGAAGCTGCGCCGAGGCCCGCCTCCTGGCGCGGGAAGGCCTATACGAATTCATGATCCTGGATGTGGGGCTGCCGGATGGCGACGGCCGCGCCTTGTGCCGCGAGTTTCGGGCCGAGGGAATTACTTGTCCCATCGTCCTGCTGACGGCGAAGGATTCGGACAGCGACGTCGTCGAAGGTCTCCAGTCCGGCGCCAACGACCACATTTCCAAGCCGTTCCGCTTCGCCGTGCTCGCCGCGCGCATCCATGCCCATCTCCGCAGTCATGAGCAGAGCGAGGATGCCGTCTATCGGATCGGTCCCTATACGTTCCGCCCCAGCGCCAAGCTGCTCCTCGACGCCAAAGGAAAGAAGATCCGCCTCACGGAGAAAGAAACCAACATTCTCAAGCACTTGCATCGCTCGGGGGCGACAGTGGCCCGCGAAACCCTTTTGCACGAAGTCTGGGGTTACAATCCAGCGGTCACAACGCACACGCTGGAGACCCACATCTACCGGTTGCGCCAAAAGATCGAGAGCAATCCCGGCGAGGCGCAAATATTGGTCACCGAAAGCGGGGGCTACCGGCTGGAACCCTGAGCGGTCGCATCCGGCCCGGCACTATTATCTCCGCATGCGGCGCCGGCATGCCGGCATCGCTTTTTTTGCGTTCTATACGCACGAGACGGGGCAGCTTATGTCAATCTCGGCATTTGGGAGATAGCGATTCATGAGCGGCAGGTGGAAATCCCTTCTGGGAGGAGCGGCGGTCGCCGCCCTTCTCATCCTGCCCGCAGCGGCGGCGAGCGGCGACTGGATCAGCTGGCCGACCAAGACGTTCAACGCCAATGCGTTGAAGATCGATGACGTGGTCGGTTCGCTGACCGTGAACGTCAGGAACGGCCCGTTGACGGTCGAAGTTTCCGGATCGAAGCCCCGCGCAAACGGAGTGAGGGTAAGTCAGGAAGGCGACCGGGTCGTCATCGACGGTTCCAGTTTCAATGAGAACAATTCCGTCTGGGACTGGAAGAACTGGTTCAACTTCTCCACCGATTTTGCGCAACGCGCGGACAACCTGCAGATCAGGGTGACCGTTCCGCGCGGCACCAGCGTGGAGGTAAACGATCTCGTCGGCGACGCGACGATCGGCGACACGCAAGGCCCGCTCCATTTCGAAGCGGCGGCGTCCAAGGCCCGGATTGGCCGTGTCGCTCGCGCAGATGTTTCGCTCGGCGGAGCGGGTCGAATCGACATCGCCCAGGTCAGCGGTCCGCTCCATCTCGAAGTCGGCGGATCGGGGAAAGTCACGGTGGGATCGACGCAAAGCGTGAATGCCGATATCGCCGGGTCGGGCGACGCCCAATTCGGCGCAATTGCCGGCGGGCTTTCGCTTGACATAGCAGGTTCGGGCGACGTGTCGGCCGCAAGCGTCAACGGGCCCACCCATATCGATATCGCCGGTTCCGGTTCGGTGAAGATTGCGGACGGGACCGCCGATCCCCTGCATGTCGACATCATGGGCGCGGGGAATTTTATATTCGGGGGAGTCGCCGTCGACCCGCACATCGAGGCCGTCGGCTCGGGTAACGTAAAGCTGAAGTCCTATCGGGGCCATCTGGACACGGAAGGAATGGCCAACGTCAAGATCGGCCAGTGAAGCTATCGGCCGAAATCGTTTCCTGATTCGAACTGCCGCCCCTTCGGCCCTAAATATGTTTAACGGCCGTTAACCAATACCCCGCTAAGAGCGTGCGTTCGGAGCGGGAAGCCGATGGCGACGAAATACACGCCTTCGCCTCGATTGCGCGGGCGTCCGCCCGCAGCAGTGCCACGACCGTCCGTCACCTCGCGCGCGTCGCGTCCGCGCCCGACCTGGCCCTATGCCATTGCGCTTGTGTCGGCATGGTTCCTCGTGGTCGGCGGAGCCGCCGGCATTCAATGGTTCCAGCAATTGCCGGACATGCACAACCTCCTGTCGCGCGCGCCTTCTGCCGACATCACACTTCTCGATGTCCACGGCCGCACGATCGCGCGCCGCGGTCTTACCTATGGGCGGGTCGTGGACGTGCGAATTCTGCCGGCTTACGTACCCAATGCCTTCATCGCCATCGAAGATCGGCGCTTCCGCGAGCATCTGGGCCTCGATCCGATCGGGCTCGTCAGGGCCGCCGTCGAGAATTTCATCGCCGGCAGGGTGGTGCAGGGCGGCTCGACGCTGACACAGCAGCTGGCCAAGAATCTGTTTCTCGAATCCCGGCGCAGCGTCGACCGAAAGTTTCAGGAGGCGCTGCTCGCGCTTTATCTGGAATCACATTTCAGCAAGGATCAAATCCTGACGCTCTACCTCAATCGCGTCTATTTCGGCGCTGGCGTGTTTGGCATCGAGGCGGCAGCCGAGCGCTTTTTCGGTAAGTCGGCCACAGCGCTGTCGCTGCCCGAAGCCGCGATGCTGGCGGGCAGCGTGAAGGCGCCGGCGCGATTCAATCCGCTCTCGGATACCGACGAGTCGCTGGCGCGTTCGGCGACCGTGTTGCGCGCGATGGAGGATGCAGGCTTCATTTCACACCGGACGCGGATGGCGGCAGCGGCGGTTCGCCCATCCATCGAGCGTGCGAGTTCCACACCTGGCTCGGGCTTCTATGTCGACTGGATCGTCTCGCGGATTCCGCGCCTCGTCGGGGAAGCGGGCGAGGCCCTGGTCGTCGACACGACATTCGATGCCGACACGCAACGCGCCGCGGAGCGCGCGGTGGAGCAAGGTCTCGCAGGCGAAGGAGAAAGACTCCGGGCAGGCGAGGCTGCACTGGTCGCGATGACGCCCGACGGCGCGGTTCGCGCCATGGTCGGCGGGCGATCCTATTCGCGCAGTCCATTCAACCGGGCGACCGACGCGTTGCGCCAGCCGGGTTCCGCGTTCAAGCCTTTCGTGTATCTCGCGGCCTTCGAGCATGGTCGCAAAGCCGACGATGTGATGAACGATGGGCCGGTGAACATTCGCGGCTGGCGTCCCCGCAATTACGAAGGGCGCTACGAAGGCGCGGTCACGCTCACGCGCGCATTCGCCAAATCCTCAAATGCCGTCGCCGCCCAATTAACGGAGGAAGTCGGGCCCTCAGCGGTTGCAGCGACCGCGCATCGCCTCGGTATCGCGTCTCCGCTCGCGACCGTCCCTGCAATTGCGCTCGGCGTTTCCAGCGTCACGCCGCTTGAACTGACCGGCGCTTATGCGGTCTTTGCAAATGGCGGAAAATCGGCACAACCGTACGGAGTCGTCCGCATCAGGAACTCCGCCGGCCACGTTCTCTACCGACGCGGGGACATGGGCGTTCGCCATGTGATGTCGATCGGCAATGCTGCCGCCCTCACCCAAATGATGATTGCCGCAGTGAGCGATGGCACGGGGAAAGCCGCCCGTCTCGATGGTCGGCCCGTTGCCGGGAAAACCGGCACAACGGAGGACTTTCGCGACGCGTGGTTCGAGGGATTTACCGCGGACTTCGTCTGCGGCGTCTGGATCGGAAACGACGACAATGCACCCATGCGGCACGCGACCGGCGGTACGCTGCCTGCCCAGATATTCCACACCTTCCTGGAAGAGGCCGAGCACGGCCTGCCAGAACGTTCGCTGATCTCGCTATCCGTCACTACTCCGGCGACAGCAGCCATCGAGCCACAAGAACAACCCGGCGCCTTCGAGCGGCTCATCGACAGCCTGTTCAGCGGGACGTGACATCAAGAAGCCGAAGACCCGGCGACTCGACGTCCCGTTGCGACGTCTGCGTCATCGACCCATGATCGGGCGCGGGTCCGGGGCGAAGCGTGCATGACGACGATTTCCGGGCCGCGCGGTCACCTTCTCAAGATTCTCGGCGTCAGTTTCGGCGTGGCCGTGTCGGTGGGCCAGATCATAGGTTCGGGCATTCTTCGCGCGCCGGCAGAGATCGCGGGCGAAGTGCCCGGCGTTGGTCTCATTCTCATCCTTTGGATTCTCGGCGCCATTCAGGCCGCAATGATGGCCAACATGTTCGCCGAGCTCAGCACTGCTTTACCCAAGTCCGGCGGCGGCTACGTGTTCGCGCACCGCGCCTTCGGCGATGTGGGCGGCCTGATCTACGGTTGGGCGGACTGGCTCTCCTGTCTGGCAGGTGCTGCGGCGGCGTCAGTATCGTTCGCTGAATTCCTGCCGCTCGTGCTGCCGGCAGCCGGCGGACACAAGATTGCAGTCGCGGTCGCGCTGCAGCTGGCTCTCTACGCAGCCAACATCGCGGGACTGCGCGAGGGCCGCGCCATCCAGCTGGTCACAAGCCTGGTCAAGGCCGCGATGCTGTTCGTCTTCATTCTGACCGCGATTCTGTTTGCTGCGCCCGCCGAACCGAAAACGGCGCTCGTATCATCGTCCTTGTGGAGCGTGGGCGGCATCGTCCTCGCTTATAAGCTCATCATCGGGGCCTATGCGGGATGGGCCACGCCCGTCTATTTCACCGGCGAGAACGTCGAACCTTCACGCAGCATTCCGCGTGCGCTGTTCATCGGCATAGCACTGACGGGACTGCTCTATTTCGGCATCAATGCCGCACTCCTCCACGTGTTGGGCAATCGCGGAGCTGCGGCGTCACCGCTGCCTTTCACGACGGTACTTCAGCATTTCGGCGGCGATGGGCCGTCCTTCTTGTTTGCGCTGACGGCGATGATCACGGTGGCGAGCTGCGCCAACGCCTGCATCATGCCGGCGCCACGCATCCTGTACGCGCTCGCGCAAGACGGGCTCCTGCCGCGCGCGTTCGGAATTGTGAACGGCGGGGGAAGTCCGACGTTCGGATTTGTTTTTTCAGGTCTGGTTTCCATCGGTCTCGCTCTGTCGGGAACGTTTGCGCTCGTGTTCGGACTGATCGGCACGCTCAACACGGCATTGGCGGTACTGGTGGAACTGGGCTTCTTCGTGCTGCGCAGGCGCGAGCCGCATCTTGTGCGTCCCTTTCGCGCCGTCGGCTATCCCTGGCTTCCCGGAATCGAGCTTGGCTTCGACGTGAGCCTGCTTTGCCTCATTGCATTCGCCGATCGCGTCGGTGTTGCGGTCGCGCTCGGGCTTGGTCTGCTCTGCATCCCCTTCGCCATCATGGCGCGGCGGACGCACCGTCGCAGCTCGCAAACCGTGCCCTAGATTTCACGAACGGAAAGCTGGTCGGGCCGAACGTCGGGCGGGTCCATATACTATGCGCTCTGTCCGCATCGCGGCGCGAAACGGTGAAGCAGCGGCCCATTCTTGCTGAGCCAGGCCTGCGGTTTCTCGACGTCGCCGATCAATTCGCGCACCAGATCCCAGAAACGCGATCCGTGGTTCATGTGTCTGAGGTGCGCGACCTCGTGCGCCACCACGTAGTCGAGGACGAACGGCGGCGCGAGAATCAAACGCCACGAGAAGGAAAGCGCGCGCGTCGTCGAGCAGGAACCCCACCGGCTTGCCGTGTCGCGCACCGTGATTCGTTT
Organism: Rhizomicrobium sp.; assembly: GCA_036495845.1. Classification (GTDB taxonomy): domain Bacteria; phylum Pseudomonadota; class Alphaproteobacteria; order Micropepsales; family Micropepsaceae; genus Rhizomicrobium. The sequence goes on along the minus strand of DASXMF010000161.1, from coordinate 11,727 downwards.
CGGCTTGACGCCGACGCGCTCGGCAAACTGGAGCGCGCGCGCGTCGAGCACCCGGCGAGCTTCGCGCTTGAGGAAGTCGAGCAGTCGCCGCGGTGCGTGCTCGCTCTGACCGGAAATACGGATGACGCGCGCGTTGTGGTCGATCCACACCGGCGAAGGCCCGGACGCGGCGCGCGCAATCGCATGCTCTTCGCCGCGATAGGGGATGCGTGCGCCGGGCTCCAGATCGACGGGCTCGGGCACATGCGCGAGACGCCGAGCGATCCACGTCGATTCAGAGCGGGCAAAATCGAGCGCATGGTCGAGCGCGCGGCGGGACGGCGCGACCACACTGACCTCTCCCGTAGACGGATGTACCTTCACGATCAGCCGGCGCGCCCGGGGATTGAGTCGCACGATGATCTCGACGGGACGCCCATCGATGCGCAACAGCTCGCGGCGCGGTTGGCGTCCGGCGCGCGCAGACGTCTCGGATCTCGGCATGGGACTTCCCTTTACCGGCCGGTCTTGCTTCTCTCGCACAACTTCCCCTTAAGGCCATATGCCATGACTACGCGGCCCCGGTTTCATCTCGCTTTCCCCGTGCGCGACCTCGCGGAAGCGCGCGCCTTCTATGGAGGGCTCCTCGGATGTCCGGAGGGCCGTTCCGCCGACGACTGGGTCGATTTCGACTTCTTCGGGCACCAGATCGTCGCGCATTTAAGCCCCGCCGCCGCCGGTCACAAGTCGCATAATTGTGTCGATGGCGAAGCGGTTCCCGTGCGTCATTTTGGCGTCATACTTACGCTCGCCGAATGGCACGATTTGGCTGGAAAACTGAAGGAAAAGGGCGTTCGGTTCCTGGTCGAACCCACAGTCCGTTTTCGCGATCGGCCGGGCGAGCAAGCTACGATGTTTTTCGAAGACCCGAGCGGCAATGCCCTTGAATTGAAGGCCTTCGCCGAGGACTTCATGGTCTTTGCCAGGTGAGCAGGGCCCAGCTCATCGCCGTCGTGCTGGGCCTGGGTGCGCTCGCCCTGCTTCTGGGTGCTTTGGGCTTCCAGTATTTTGCCGGCCTCCCTCCCTGCGAGCTGTGCCTGTGGCAGCGCTGGCCACATGCCGGGGCCGCGGTTGTCGGTTTGGGAGGCCCGCTTCTTATCCAGCTCGGGCTTATCGAGCGGGGAGCCGCGCGGGGAGTGGGGCTTCTGGCGGCCCTGCTGATCGCCGTTTCGGGCGCAGTCGGCCTCTATCACGCCGGAGTGGAATGGCACTGGTGGCCGGGGCCGCAGACCTGCACCGGGGCAGCCTTCCGCTACACCGCCGGCCCGCTCAACCTGAACACGCCCACCGTCCTTTGCGATATCGCGGCATGGCGCCTCTTCGGCCTTTCGCTCGCGGGCTATAACGCGCTCGTCTCCTTTGCGATCGCAGGCGCGGGCGCGATTCTGCTGATGCGGTCTGGTCGGAAATCGTGAGTCCCGGCAGAGGACGCCGCCCAAGGGCGCCAGGCACGCCCAAGGCCAAGACCGTGGCCGAAATGATTCGAGTGGATCACGCCGGCGAATATGGCGCCGTGCGCATTTACCAGGGCCAGCTTGCCGTTCTCGGCAGAGGCGGGCGCCGCGACATGTCCACCGCGTCGATTCGGCGCATGGCGGCTCAGGAGCAACACCACCTCGAAAATTTCGAGCGGCTGGTGAACGAGCGCAAGGTGCGCCCGACGGCGCTCATTCCGTTGTGGCATATCGCTGGCTTTGCCCTCGGTGCAGCGACCGCCCTTCTTGGCGCAAAGACCGCGATGGCATGCACGGCATCCGTCGAGGACGTCATCGACGAGCACTACGCCGCGCAGATCGAGCGGCTGAAAGGCGATCCGGAACTCGAAGCAGCGCTGACCAAGTTCCGGGAAGAGGAGCTGGCGCACCGCGACGAGGCGCTGGCCAATGGCGCCCGAGAGGCATCCGGCTTTGGCGTTCTCAGCGCAGCGATAAAGGCGGGCTGCCGGCTGGCGATCAGGCTGTCGGAGAAAATATGAACGACCGCAACCCGATTGGCGGACGCGATCGTTATAGTTTGCTGGCCGAGGCCGCGTCCCCGCGCTGCGCAACAGTCGGCGACATCGAGGATCTGTCGGAGCTATTCGCCGCCGCTTTCCTGAACGATCCGGTGTTCGACTGGATAGCGAGGAAGGGTTCGAGCCGTGGCCCGGGATTGCGCCGGTTTTTTCGCTGGCTGCTCGCCGTGCGCGCAATTCCGTATGGCGAGGTATGGATGGCCCGAGGGGTTGCCGCGATCTGGCTTCCGCCCGGCGCTCCCGCGACGGCGGGCGGTCTCGTCCACCAAATTCGGCTTTTTCCGATGTTTTTGGATTTATGCGGGTTCTCGCGCCTTCTCCGCGGCCAGGCCATTGCCGACGCCATGGAAAAACATCATCCGCGCGCACCGCATTTCTATCTCGCCTTTATCGGAGTCGAGCCCAGGCTGCAGGGCATGGGACTCGGTTCTGCACTGCTCGAAGGGACTTTGCGCCGCGTCGATGCGACTTCGTTGCCGGCCTATCTGGAGAACTCCAACTCCAGGAACACTCGTCTCTATGCACGGTACGGTTTTGCTGCGGGCACGAACATCGCTCCGCGCGGCGCGCCGCCCGTGATCGCGATGTGGCGACCGCAAGCCGGGAATCGCAATCGCGATTCTGCTGCAGGTCAAGGATCCAGAACGCTGTCCCAGTAAAGATAGTCTGCCCAGGATTCGTGCAGATAGTTCGGCGGGAAACGGCGGCCGTTGCTGCGCAATTCGTTGATGGTGGGCTTCCGAGGATAATGCCTCGGATGCATGCCAATGTGATGGGCCAGCCGCCCGCCCTTGAGAAGGTTGCATGGCGCGCAAGCTGTCACCACGTTGTCCCAGGTAGTGCGGCCGCCGCGGGATCGTGGCACCAGGTGATCGAAAGTCAAATCCTCGCTCGAGCCGCAATATTGACATTCAAAACGGTCGCGCAGGAACACGTTGAACCGCGTGAATGCGGGATGGCGCGCGGGCTTCACATAGGTCTTGAGCGAAACCACGGAGGGTAGCTTCATCTCGAAGCTCGGCGAGCGCACGGTCCGCTCGTATTCGGCGAGAATATTTACCCGCTCCAGGAAGACAGCCTTGATGGCGTCCTGCCAGGACCACAGCGAAAGCGGAAAATAACTGAGCGGACGATAGTCCGCGTTGAGAACCAGCGCCGGGCAATTATTCGGCAATCGCGCGGCGCCTAGCACGGGATCTCTCCTTTGAAGACCTAACCTCCTGCTCGCGGGCGGACCAACTTTAGGGGCATGCGCCGGCAATGCCAACTGGCACAGTGCCGCTTCAGTTTAACCGATTCTGTGTGACCAAACGGCGACAGTCTCAGTCGAGCGGACAGGAAACTTCGCCTGCGGAACGATTCAGGCCGCCTTTCGAGGCCGTGGCAAGAAACGTTCCGCCGAGGACAAGACCTTCGGCATCGATCGAATGTCCGACACCCGATGAGACGTGCCAGCGGACAAGAGCGCCGGCGCGGCCCAGCGCACCCGCCGCCGCGAACATCGCCTCGATGGGGATCATCGTGTCGGCATCGCCATGAACAAGAAAAATGGGCGGTGCGTCCCTGCCGAGGGCGGGAAGATTCTCGGCTTCGGCCAGCATTCCCGAATACCCGAGGATTGCCGCAGGTTTATGTGGGCGCCGAAGTCCGACATGCAGCGACATCATCGCGCCCTGGCTGAACCCCGCAAGCATCAGGCATTCGGCAGGGAGGGCGAGACGCTTCAATTCCGATTCGAGAAATTGCTCGAGCGAACTCGCGGCCGCCTCGACCCCGCGCCGGACTTCCTGGGGATCCAGCCGCGATATCGGAAACCACTGATATCCAGCGCCCGGACACCGCTCGGGTCCGTTCGGCGCGACGAAAGCGGCAGTCGGCAACAGCTTCTGCCAATGCGGCGCCAACCCGATCAGGTCGCTTCCGTCGGCGCCGTAGCCATGGCAGAGAACCACAAGATGACTTGCGCTGCCGCGTGCCGGCGGCAAGCGGGGGCCATTGAGCGGTCTTTGACCGAAAACCAAATCGAATCCCCTGCTTCACGGATCGGCGCCATGTTTGTCACGCGCTTTGCGCCCAGTCCAACAGGCCATCTTCATCTGGGTCATGCGTTCGCCGCAATCGCCGCTCACGACGCCGCGGCAGGCGGGCGCTTCCTGCTTCGCATCGAGGATATCGATACCGCGCGAGCGCGCGAGGAATATGTCGACGGAATCCTCGAGGATCTCCGTTGGCTGGGGCTGAAATGGCACGAACCGGTGCTGCGGCAATCTGCGCGTTTCGAACTTTATCGCGCCGCGCTTGACCAGCTGGCGACGCATGATCTGCTCTATCCGTGCTTCTGCACGCGTGGCGAAATCCGGGCCGAGATTTCGCGCGCAGGTGAAGCACCCCACGGCACAGATGAATCGATCTATCCAGGCACGTGTCGCTCGCTGTCCCCGGATCGGCGAAAAGCACGGCTGGCTTCGGGCGCTTCCTATGCGTTGCGTCTCGACAGTCGCAAGGCTCTATCGGGCCTGCCCGCACTCAGTTTCCATGAACGGGGCGAAGGCGCGGAATTTGCGACCGTTTTCGTCGATCCGCTGCAGTTCGGCGACATCGTTCTCGCCCGCAAGGAAACGCCCGCGTCCTATCATATCGCCGTGGTCGTCGACGATGCCGATCAGGGTGTCACCCTCGTGACCCGCGGCAACGACCTCCTGGCGGCCACCCATGTCCAGCGCGTTCTGCAGACGTTGCTTGGATTGCCTGCTCCCCTTTACGCCCATCACCGGCTCCTGCGGGATGATTCGGGCCGGAAGCTTTCCAAGCGCGATTCTTCGCCAAGTTTGCGCAACCTGCGGGCGCGAGGCGTGACGCCCGCTGCCATCCGCTCCGCACTGGTTGGGAACGGCGCATCGCCCAAGTGGCTGAATCTGAACGCTTAACCCTAAGCACGGAACGGTTTTGGCGCATTAAGCATGGGGCGCGGATGGTCCGGGCTGACCAACGATGGTAAACTTGAAATTGCAGGATATGGGAACCAAGTAATTACCTCCAGCATTCGGAACTTAGACTTCGCATTCACACTTTTTTTAAATCGGTGTCGCACCCGGTGCCATGAGCGGAACTCCCAAATCGTTCGAGCGAAACTCCAACTCAAGAATCCGCGCGATGGCCCTCGCGACGGTGCTGGGGTTTTCGGGCTTCAATTATGCCTGCGCTGCGACCTCGTGGTTTGCTCCCGAGCCGCAGTCCGACAGCACGGCTCCTGACGATGCCCAGTTGGACGGAGTCGTGCATCGGGTGAAGTCGAATCTTTCCGACGAGATGCTCGCGAACTTCAATCTCTTCATCTACGTCAACAAGTCGGGATATGGGCCGCTGGCGCAGCGCATGTATGTTTTCGAGAAGACGGACGAAGGCGATCTCGCAGTCCTTTACGACTGGCCGGTATCGACTGGACGGGAGCGCATTGAACGCGATGCGCACGGTCATGTGCAATCGAGTCTCACGCCGACGGGATTTTACGAGATCGACCCCAAGCGGTTCTACGCGGACCATTCGTCGGCGCAATGGGATGAGGCAATGCCCTACGCCATGTTCTTCAACTGGAAGCCCAATGGCCGTCAGACGGGACTGGCGATTCATGGAACCGCCGAGGACGGCGAGGATGCTCTTGGTACGCGCGCCAGCGCGGGCTGTGTTCGCCTGTCGCTGGACAATGCGAGGACCTTATTCGATCTCGTACGCTCGCGGGGCCGGGCTCCGACGCCGAAGCTTGCCTATCTCGACGACCCGGCAGCGGTGAGCAGCGAAGGCATGTTTCTGCACGACCGGCACGGGCGTCTCCAATTGGCCGACGGCTATCCCGTCCTGGTCATGGTTGACAATTTCGGCGGCGAAGACCGGATAACGTCACTCTACTGAAACCGCGAGCAACGGCCGCGGAACATCACCGCAATCGTTCCGGTGAGCCCTTTTTTCTTCTGCCTCATCCCTGATAGGTTGGGCCGCAATTCAACAGAGACGACTGTCATGATTCGCACAATCTCGGCGCTGCGCATTGCCGCAGGTCTTGTCGCGGCCGCGTGGTCCGGCGTCGCAGTTCCCGCGCCCACCGCGGCCCAGACGGATTTTCCGCAATTCCGCTTTTCGCTCGGCAAGGTCGGGGTGAATCCTTCGGAGACCACGCTGACCACGAAAAACGTAAAATCGCTGAAGAGACTCTGGATCGGCAAGACGAGAGGAGACATCTACTCCTCGACGGCGGTGGTCGGCGGCGTCGCCTATGTCGGCTCCTACGACGGCAAGGTCTACGCGTTCAATGCCGCGAACGGAACTCCCGTGTGGACAGCCGGAACCGGGGGCCCCGTTCAGTCTTCGCCGGCTGTCGCGAACGGCGTCGTCTATATTGCGTCAACCGACGACAACCTCTACGCGCTCGATGCGACGACTGGTGCTCAGGTCTGGGTCGCGCCTACCGGAGGAATCGTGCGAGCCTCGCCGGCGGTGTGGAAAGGGACCGTTTATGTAGGTTCCGAAGACAACAAGCTTTATGCGTTCAAGGCGGCCACGGGCAAACCTCTGTGGACCGCGACCACCACCGGCAAGATCGACGCCTCGCCTGCAATCGCCGGCGGCATCGTCTATGTCGCTTCGCTCGATAAGAACGTCTACGCGTTCAATGCGAAAACCGGCTCCCAGATCTGGACGAAACCCACGGGCGGACCGATCTATTCCACGCCGTCCATTTCGAAGGGCGCGTTGTATGTGGGCTCGACCGATGCGAGCATCTATGCCTTCGACGCTGCAACCGGCAATCCGCTCTGGACATTTGCAACCAACGGCGATCTTTGGGGATGCCAGGCCGTGAGCAAAGGCGTGGTTTATGTGGTGTCGGGCGGTACGGGCAACACGTTGTATGCGCTCAATGCATCCGATGGTTCCGTGATCTGGCAAAGCGCGCCGATCAGTGGAGAACTCGGGTCGCCTCCCACCGTCGCCAACGGCGTGGTCTATTTCGGCTCGAAGAACAACAGCGTCTATGCGTTCTCGACCAAATCGGGCAAGCAATTGTGGAGCTTCGCCACCAGTGGCGAAGTGATCGCCTCGCCCACCGTGGTCAACGGAATGGTGTATCTTGGTTCGAACGATCACGAGCTCTATGCGTTCGGCCTTTGAGGTGCGATTCGCGTTGCGAAAGCGAGTCGTAATCAACGCAAGTCGAATCGAATTGAACTTGCGGCGCTCGCCCCCTCCGGCGCGGAGTTTAGCCTCCGGCCGCGCTTCGCGCGGACCGGGGGGCGCCACCTCCCCCGCGGACGGAGGAGGAAATGCGACGGGGCAAGCTTTTGATTTTCCTCCCCCGGGTTTTCGGGGGAGGTGTCGAGCCGGGCTTCGCAGCCCGGTGAGGCGGAGGGGCAATTATCTTCAATTCGAACACGCCTCGCCTCAATGATACGTCCACGCAAAGCGAGCGGATTTTCTGAAGCCGTCGAAGAGAAGGATGAAACCGTCTTCGTCATATCCCGATAGCCAGAACAACGCCTCTTCGTGCCCATTTCCGGCGAAATCGCCGATGTCGACGAGACGATGCGTGGTGTCGTTCGAGGCCAGCGCCGGCAGCGCGCGCACAGGTGATTTGCCGTCGTCGTAGAACCACGAGTCGGCGACAAGATCGAAATCGTATTCGCAGGGCTTTACACGCTCCGTCTTCAGGCTCGCGCCGATCAGCCGTTCGCCTCTTGGGGCTTTCCAGAGTTCGGTGACGTGAATGTCCGCGGCAACCAGTGGCCTGCCGGGTCCTCTGCGATCCCCGTTTTGGGTGCATGCGGGAACCGTGGGAACCAGCTTGCGCATCGATGAAAGCAGCGACGCGGTCGGTGTGTCGGCCGGATACGAATTGCGCCATCGCACATTCCAGTTCCTCCGGACATTGAATGCGATAAGCGGCCGATGGACCGGCACGCCCGCCCAGCCCGCAAATTCCGTTGTACGCGGGCCGGCGTGCGGGATCTCGTCGCCGAAGACTCTTAGGAGTCCGATTCCGGCATACGCATCCCTCTCGAGCCAATCGCGGGTCTGCACCACCCCGACGTCGCGGCCATGTAGCACGACCTGCCAATGAGCGGGCGTTTCGCCTGCGAATGCGCAGGCGGCCCGCGAATCCGGCTGGCTGGTTTCGCGGCAGACGGGAATCCAGTCGCCATTTTGCTCGCGGAAGGCTACGCGAATTTCGGCGCGGATGGCAGCATCGACGCTGTCGGGTTTTTCTTCCTGCAGGACCGCGATCAGAGGCGTTTCGGCTGCGACGAGCGCTTGTGGCCATAGGATCAGCGTCGCAAGAGCAATCCCCGCTGCGCGTTTGAACGTCACTGATTTTCTTCCGGCGGAATCTTTTTCGCCGCAACCGCGACATCGACGATTTGCCGGATGATCGCATCGAGATCGTAATCCTTCGGACCGAAAATTGCGGCAATCCCCGCCTTTCTGAGCTGCGCCTCGTCCTGGGCGGGAATGATGCCTCCGGCCACCACCTGGGTGCCCCCAAGTCCGGCCGCCCTGAGTTTTGTCACGACCTCGCAAGCCGACGTCACATGCGTGCCGGAAAGCATCGAGAGACCCAGCACGTGGGGCTTGTGTTCGCGCGCCGCAGCGACGATGTCATCGGCACTCAGTCGGATGCCGTCGTAAGTCACTTCCATACCCGCGTCGCGGGCGCGGATGGCAATCTGTTCCGCACCGTTCGAGTGACCATCGAGGCCAGGTTTCGCTACGAGAAGGGAGAGCCTGCGGCCGAGCCGGTCGGAGGCCAATCGTACCTCCTCGCGCAGGGCGACGATGTGCTCCTCGTTGCGCGCGGGCGCTTCCGCGGCCACGCCCGTCGGCGCGCGATATTGGCCAAATACACGGCGAAGCGCCTCCGACCATTCGCCGGTGGTCACGCCCGCTCTCGCGCACGCAATCGAAGACGGCATGATGTTCTCGTCGCCGCGCGCGGCGTGCTCGAGCGACGCAAGAGCGTCGGCCACCGCTGTCACGTCGCGGGCAGCGCGCCAGCTCCGTAGCCGCGCAATCTGTTCGCGCTCGGCCGCTTCGTCGACGACGACGAAGTGTCCATCGGCGGTCGTCAACGGCGACGGTTCGCTATCTGTCCAGGCATTGACGCCCACGCGAGTTTCGGCGCCGGCTTCGATCGCCTCAAGCCGCGCTGCGTTCGAGAGCACCAGGCGCTCCTTCATATATTCGAGCGCGGATTGCGACGCGGCCCCGCCAAGCTCGAGGATCCGCGAGATCTCCTGGCGAATTTGCCCGGCGAGAAGCGCTGTCTTTTCCTCGATGACGCGAGAGCCCTCGAAAATGTCGTCGTGTTCGAGCAGATCGGTCTCGAAGGCGGCAATTTGTTGCAACCTCAGCGACCATTGCTGGTCCCATGGGCGGGGCAAACCCAGCGCCTCGTTCCACGCCGGCAGCTGAATGGCGCGAGCGCGCGCGTTCCTGGAAAGGGTGACACCCAGCATTCCGAACAGGATTCGATAAACATTGTTTTCGGGCTGCTGCTCGGTCAGTCCGAGAGAATTGACCTGCACGCCATAGCGGAACCGCCTGAGTTTCGCATCTTCGACGCCGTATCGCTCCTGTGTAATCTCGTTCCATATGCACGCCATTGCGCGCAGCTTGCATACCTCCGTGACGAAGTGGACACCTGAATTCACGAAAAAACTGATGCGGCCGACCGCGTTTGGGAACACTTCGGGTGAAATGGCGCCGCGCGCACGGCATGCGTCGAGCACGCCGACGGCGGCGGCGAGGGCAAAGGCCGCTTCTTCCACCGCATCCGCCCCGGCCTCCTGCAAATGATAGGAGCAGAGATTGATCGGGTTCCATTTCGGCATCTCGGTGGTGGTGAAGGCGATGGTGTCGCAGGTCAGCCGGATCGCCGGTCCTGGCGGAAAGATGTAGGTGCCGCGCGCGAGATATTCCTTGACGATGTCATTTTGCGTTGTGCCCGTGAGCGCCGCGCGCGGCACGCCTCGCTCGTCAGCGAGCGCCACATAGAGCGCGAGCAGCCATGCCGCCGGCGCGTTGATCGTCATCGAGGTATTCATCCGCTCGAGGGGAAGGTCCTCGAACAGCACGCGCATGTCGCCCAGATGTCCGACAGGAACACCGACCCGGCCGACCTCGCCTCTCGCCAGCGGATGATCGCTGTCGTAACCCGTCTGGGTGGGAAGATCGAAAGCGACCGAGAGACCGGTCTGGCCCGTGGCAAGATTGGCGCGGTAGAGCGCGTTCGACGCCGCGGCGCTCGAATGGCCCGCATAGGTCCGGAAAATCCAGGGATTGTCGCGTGTGGTGCGCATCATGCGCCTATTTTGACACGTTAAGGCTGGTTTCGAATCCAAGCTTGACACATTTGCTCGGCCTCTCGATGCTGCAGCGCAATATGCGGCAAACGCAAGTACATTTCGCGCGTTTGCAACGGGGCGAGCGAGGGATCGATGCCGGCCGAGGCCAAGCGCACATTGGAAGTCTACAAGGACCTTTACGAAGTCGGGGAGATTCCTCCGCTCGGGTATGTGCCAAAGCAGATGTATGCCTGGACCATCCGCAAGGAACGCCACGGCGCCCCGGAACAGTCGATGCAGATCGAGACGGTGCCAACCTGGCCACTCGATTCCCATGACGTTCTGATTCTCGTGATGGCCGCTGGAGTCAATTACAACGGCGTCTGGGCGGCACTGGGAGCGCCGATTTCGCCAATCGACGCGCATGGGCATCCCTTTCATGTGGCGGGTTCGGATGCCGCGGGTGTCGTCTGGGCTGTTGGTTCGAAGGTGAAACGCTGGAAGGTGGGCGACGAGGTCGTGGTCCATTGCAATCAGGACGACGGCGACGACGAGGAATGCAATGGCGGCGATCCGATGTTCTCGCCGTCGCAACGCATATGGGGATACGAGACGCCCGATGGCTCCTTCGCGCAATTCGCGCGGGTGCAGGATCGCCAGCTCATGGAGCGGCCGCAGCACCTCACCTGGGAGGAATCGGCCTGCTACACGCTCACGCTGGCGACCACGTATCGCATGTTCTTCGGCCATCGGCCGCACGTGCTCCGTCCGGGGCACAATGTTCTCATCTGGGGCGCCAGCGGCGGGCTGGGTTCCTTTGCAGTTCAGCTCTGCGCGGTCTCAGGTGCCAATGCTATCGGCGTCATCTCCGACGAGTCCAAGCGCGACTTCGTGCTGTCGCTCGGCGCCAAGGGCCTGATCAACCGCAGCGAATTCCACTGCTGGGGCGCGATGCCGAGAGTCGGCACGCCGGAATACGATTCATGGACGAAAGAGGCGAGGCGCTTCGGCAAGGCGATCTGGGAAATCACCGGGAAGGGCCGCGACGTCGACATGGTGTTCGAGCATCCCGGAGAACAGACATTTCCGGTTTCCTGTCTGGTGGTGAAGCGCGGCGGCATGGTCGTGTTTTGCGCCGGCACCAGCGGCTACAACATCACGTTCGACGAGCGTTACGTCTGGATGCGCCAGAAGCGCATTCAGGGTTCGCATTTCGCCAATCTCTATCAGGCGAGCCAGGCCAATCGGCTGATGGTGGAGCGGCGTCTGGATCCCTGCATGTCGGAAGTCTTCCCGTGGGCCGACATTCCCCGCGCGCATACGAAAATGTGGAAGAACAAGCAT
>DASXMF010000160.1:0-8950 GCA_036495845.1 Rhizomicrobium sp. | reverse complement strand
TTGGCGGCCCTGCGAAACCGGAAACGCATGTCTTTATCTCCTGCACGAGTCGGCGATTCGAACGAGGCCAACAAGGCGCGATAGAGGTAAAGATTTGCCTACTGCGGCGCGTTCGCCTTGCAACAGGTTCGCCAACCGGCGCCTCCCGATGTAGTGATCGAACCCGTCCCAGATCTTCAGGGCCAAGAACCCCCCTCGCCCTTCGGGCACTCCCCCACTGCGTGGGGGAGAAAGTTACGCGGCGGCGCGGCCTTCACTTTCCTCCCCACGTAGTGGGGAGGTGGCGCGAAGCGCCGGAGGGGGTCGGCGATCAGAAGCGGCCCATGCGGGCGGCGTTGCGGGCCACGCGCATGATGTCGCGGGCGTGCTCCTCGGCCGACCATTCCCCGCCGCCATTGTGGTTGAACGTGTTCGAGAAGTTGAAATGCTGGCCGCCGCCCATGCCGCCCATGCCGCCATTGCCGCGCAACCCGCTCGCGAAATCCGTGGGCACCACCATCTCGCCCTTGTGCAGCATGCCCGGCATGTCGTGCGGCAATTCCCACGCGCCGACGTCGAAGGCGAGCGCACCCGCCCAGCTCATCGTATCGGCGAAAGTGGTCGCAGCCGCCGCCGGCGCGAGGAGCGGTCCGACGATCGGGATCATCGCCGTGGCCGCCGCGGCGCCGGACGCCGCAACGGCAGCATTGTCGGTGATCTGACCGAGCGCCGTTGCCGATTGCGTCGACCTGGTAATGAACATCTGCTCGATCTGGGTCTCGATCCAGTTTTCGAGAATCTGCTCGCCCATGTGCAGGAAGGCTTCGAGCACGCCGACCGCGACCTGCCCCATGAACTGCTTGAAGGTTTCGCCGTGGAAGACGAGTTGGTCGAGCGCCGAATTGAAGCTCGATTCGATGGAGTGGCCGAGCTGCGTCCATTTCTGCGATTCTTCCTGCGCGAGCTGGTTGTCTGCCGTCTCGACATGCTTCGAGAACTGGTCGACCAGCACGGCGCGGTCCTTCATCGCCTTGGCCCAGGCGAGCGTGCCTTTCTCGAGCGACGCATTCTCCGCGTCGAAGCGCTTCAATACTTCGGCTTCGGTCGCGATGGTCAGCCCGACTTCGGCGTCGCGTTTCTGCTGCGCGCTGATCTGGTGAGCGCGGTATTCCTCGTCGAGCTTCCGGATCGCCGCGTTGAGCCGGTCGTTCTCGATCCTGATGAAATCCTGAAGCTCGCTCTGGCCGATCTGCCGCTTCTTCTCCTCATAGGATTGATCGATGGAAGCGAGCCGGTTGGCGTGATCCTGCGCAGCCGCCTCCACCTGCGCCCGGTCTTTGGCGCGCGCCACCTTGTCGGCGGCGTCGGCCGCTTCGCGTTTGCGCAAGCCCTCCTGTTCGGCGGCAAAACGCGCATTCTCGAGTTCGACGGCCTGCGCCTTCCACTCATCGAGGGATTCCTCGCCCAGACGCAGAAGAAAATTGTTCTTTTGCTCCTCCGCCGAGATTTCCTCTCGCGCCGCGCGCGCGAAAATCTCAATCCGTTCGTCGGCGATGCGGCGTGCGACGGAAGCCTCGTGCGTGTCCGGCCGGAACGCATCCGCGATCTGCCCGGATGCGTCGCGCAGCAGCGAAACCGCGGCGGCCGCGCCCGCTTCCGGCTCCGATAGATCGGTGCGGAAGACGATCTCGACGGCGTCGTCCATCAAGCGGGCTTTTTCAGGAGCCCGGCCTGGCGCGCGATGACGCGCACCGACAGCAGAAGCTCGAGCGTGTCGATGGGCAGGGTGTCGAATTCGTCGCGCGAGAGTTCCGGCGTGCCGCGCGTCAGGGCGGCAAAGACCATGTCGGTCAGGCGGTCGTAGAAGGCGGTGTCCAGATAGAGCGGGATTTGCGATGGCGCGCCGTCGTCGCCCGCGGCGTCCGATTCCGCTCGCGCGCCGAGGATTTTCGGAATGAGTTCGAGCAGGGCAGGCACCACGATCCGGTTCTGCTTCGGCGCAAGGCGCGGGACGGGCCAGTCCCGTCCGGCCAGCACGATCGACTGCGGTTCGATCACATTCATGACTCTTTCCTTCACCGCTTGATGGTTTGCCGCCGGCAGCGTATGAACTGCGAGTAAATCGCAATCTCATCGGCATGCCGGGGTCGAACATGGACGGAAGCGGAAGCAACGAGACGATCAGGTTCAACGGCGGCGCCGGCTATTATGGCCAGCTGGCCAACGGCTATGGCGGCTTCGACTGGAGCCTCGTCGACTATCTGAACGCGACCTATTGGCAGAACGTGCAGACCGAATGGTGCGATACCGGGTACCAGAACGTCATCCACGGACCATCGGACGGATACATCTACAAAACGGGGCTGATCCAATCGTCGAATCTCTCCGAGACGTTCAATCTGAGGAGCATGATCGCGGCGTCGGCATGGGAATCGAACCAGGCCTTTCTGTTCAACTCCTATGTCTACAAGCACCACGCGTTTGTGCTGAAGGCTTCCGACTACGTCGATTTCACCCAGACGGCGCAGACCGTCGATTTCTCGACGGTCGGCATCAAGGCGAGCGATTTCAGAAACGTTGCCGCCGTCACCATCACCCAGGAGAAGGGTATCGGCGGAAGCACCTGCAGCTACGGCACCCCCACCTATGGCGTGACGCTGGCCCTCGACAATCTCAAGGTGCACTGGAACGGACCGATTCCGGACGCGCACGGAACCACGCGCACACTGCAGACGCCGCACGGCGTTCTGCCGCGCCACACGGTCGCCCATGTGACCGCGCAAAATCCGATGGTTGTCCATCATGCGGACGGTGGCGCGCACTCCCATACTGCGCCGGGGCACGAGGCCTCGGGCTTCCACTCCATGATCGCATCGCTCGACGCCGCGCTCGGCCATGAGTCCGGCAGCCTGACAAGTCAGTTCGTGCTGCCGCATGTGGAGCATTTCGGCACTTAACCCGCGCCGCTATCTCAATTCACGCGCAGTTTTCCGCCCGGAAAGAGTCGCAGCAATTCGTCGATGGCGTCGGCGTGACGCGGCGGCTTGCGGTAGCCGAGCACCGCGGCCGCGATGACGGCGAGCGGCGGGTGCTGCCGCCATTCCTCCTTCAATGCAAAGAGGCGCGGCGCGGTCAGTGCATCCTCCCAGTAATCGGGCGTCGTGCCCGGCAGGAAATTGACTGTCTCGGCGATCAGTGCGTCCCAGTCGGGTGCTTCGACGGGCTCAGCATGGGGTCTCCTCATCCCGAGTCTGTCGAGGAATCGCGTGAGAAAGCCCGTTTGCTTTGCAATCACGGGAATGGCGTCGACGAGTTCGAAACTCGCGATCGGCCAGTCCTCGAATTCCTCACGCGTGATCCACGGATGGGCGCGCGTCAGCGCGGCGAAAACGATGTCGAGCAGGGATTCGTATTGCGCGCCCGGCTCTCTGCGGGGACGCAGCAGTCCCGGCAGCACGATGCGGTTCTGGCGCGGCGCGAGAATGGGAATTTCCCATTCGCGCCCCGCGATGGCGATGGCGGGTTCGGACATGCAGTTTCACCACTAAGCCACGAAGGTCACAAAGAAGGTTTAGCGCGGAGGACGCAAAGGTTTCGCTGAGGACGCGGAGGAAGAAGAATCGCGCGCCGAACGGCGCGCAAAGTTTCTCTGCGTCCCTCTGCGCATCCTCTGCGTACTCCGCGCTTCGCCCTTTTTTCTTCTTTGCGCTCTTCGTGTCTTCGTGGTGAATTTCTCCTACTCACTGAACGCAAACGTGCCCCAGTTGTTGTTCGCGTCGCAGAAGGCGGTGAACTCGAAATCCTGGATGGTGTAGTCGGCGTTCTTGAAGGGCAGGGTCCATTTCGAGCCGCGGCAGGCATTGAGCTTGAGGATCAGCTTCTTCTCCGCGCCCTGCACGAAATAGTCCTGCTTCGCCTGCAGCTCGAACACGGGCCCCGTGCCCATCAGCTGGTTGGCGAGACCGAGCTGCACGAGGCTGGTCGAGGTATAGCTGTAATAGGCGACCATCGCCGTGCCCTCGTCGGCGGCGGCGAAGGTGTAGACGCCGGCGCTGACGCTGTATTGCCCCTGCGTCGGCGCGGAGGTGACGGGCTGCAGCTGCGCGCCGCCCGCGGTGAAGACGCCGAGATCCTCGATGAAGCGCGCGCTGTTCACCGTCGTGTAGGTGAACGGTGTGGACACGGGAACGCTGAACGCTTCGGCGACCGCCATGTCGATGCCGGCATTGTCGGTCTCGGTCTGGCCGAGCAGCAGATTGTTGACGGAAGCGCCCTGGATGCGCGCGAATTTCGCCTTGCCGGTGACTTTCATGTTGGCCGGCGCGACATCGACGGGCAGCCGGTATTGGCCGGTCAGTTCCTTGAGCGTGACGGAGATGTCGATCTCGAGGTCCTGCAGCACGCCGAGGAAGGAGGGCTTGGCATTGGCGATGTCGGTGCGCTTGCCGATGGCCGTACCAACGCCGAAATTGAGTTGCATGATTGGATTCCTTTGTGTGGTTCACCACGAAGACACGAAGGAAGGAAAATTTAGCGCAGAGGTCGCAGAGGGTGCGCAGGGGACGCAAAGGAAAAGGTTGCGCGCCGGAGACGCGCCATTCTTCCCCCGCGTCCTCTACGGGTCCTCAGCGTCCTCCGCGCTGAATCTTCTTCTTTGTATTCTTCGTGTCTTGGTGGTGCAGTTACGGGTTGACGAGGATTTCGATCGGGATCACCGCTTCCGACTGGCCGGACAATCCTTCGGCGATCGCGATCTCGCCGGCGATCCCCGCATGCTGCACGAGACCGCCGAGCGTCTGGCGGAACGGGCCGTGCGGCGGGAGGTCCGGCGCAAGTGCATTCGTCACCGCATCGAGCAGGGCGTTCATCTGCGTCGACACCGGCTCGGTGGGATCGTTCTCTTCGCAATAGACGAACAGCCGCGCGCTCAGCGTGACGATGGGCGGCAGCCCGATACGCGCGTTCCATTTCTCGCCCAGTTCGACCTGCAGGAGCGCCGGCTGCGTCGCCTGGTCGATGGCGGAATAATCCTTGATCCGCCGTGTCGCGGTGCGGAACGGGGAGGCGCCGCCGACCAGCTCGAACAGGGCCGCATAGATGGCCTCGCGCGAGAATTGCGGTTCGCTCATGCGCAGACTCGCGACGCGATCCTGCGGATGGCGTCGACGAAGCTTCCGGCAAACTCCTTGAGCGACGAGCGCAGGTAGCTGCGTTCCGGGATCGTCACCACGTGCGCGGCCGTGCGCTTAGCGAACACCATCCTGCCGCCATAGGCGAATGCCAAGGCCCTGGCGTCGACCGGCCGAAGCTCCGGAATACCAATGCGCCCGCCGTATTCCTGGATTCGCGCATAGGGAACGGAGCCGTCGCTGGCACTTCGTGCCGTGAGGGCACCGTTATCCACATCGAACTCCGCCTTGATGCTCGCGCGCAGATTGCCGGAGCGCGCGTTCAACACGTCGCCGGAAAGCTTCGCCCGCATGATGGCGAGCAGCTCGAGCATCTGCGCCTGCATGGTGCCACGCACGCCGCCGCGCATTTCGCGCGGCAACGCGAGCAATCTGGTCGCCACGCGTGCGGCATCGACCCTGGCCTCGATCATATCGGCAACAGGTTCCGGTAGGGCTGGAGCAGTGCGGCGACGAGGGGCGTGAAGCGGGAATTGTCGAAGCTCACCGTTTCGTTGCCGCCCAGGCTGTGCGTTTTCTCACCGATGCGTTGGGCATAACGGAAGCGCTCGCTGACGAGTTCGATGCAGGCGTCGGCGAGATCGGCCGGAATGAACCCGTAGCTGATCAGCACCGCTGCACCATCGTCGCCGCTGTTGAAGGTGTAGGAGCCGGGCGCATCCGGCGTGAGCTGGTATTGGCCGATTGCCGGCGCGCCGGTCACCGCCGCGAGCGGCGTTCCGTCCGCATAGGTGACGCCGGCATCGCTTGCCCATGCTCCATAGGGCGCGGTCACGATGGCGATTTCGTTGGCGACGGTCTGCGCTTCGCCGCTTACCTGATAGCCGGCCCGATAGACGATTTGCGTGTTCTGCGATTTCCCCGCGCCGCGATAGCCGAAATAATATTCGCACAGCACGATCTCCTGCGCGCGGCCCGGCGGCGTTCCGTCCCACGGTTCGAGCGCCCATCCGGGGCTTGATCCGCCGGAGTTGATCGGCGGAATGGTTTGTCCCGCCACGACGAGAGACGTCACCGACAGCACGGGCCAATGCCGGAGCACGAGAAAGCGCCCGCCTGTTCCATCGCGGATTTCCGTGACCGTGCGGGGCAGGATCGCGCTGCGCTGAAGGTACGAAAGGATCTGCCGGCTCGCTCGCGAAACGAGCGCGGTGAGCACCGCATCGGAGTTTGTGTCGGTGCGCCCAAGCCACGCCTTCACGTCGGCGAGCCGGCAGAGATCGTTCGCAGCCATAGACCCCCTCACCTGCGACTGAGCAGAATGCGCCGCCCGTATCTGCATCCCTCTCCCACAAGGGGAGAGGGTAATTACGAGTCTTGCATCAATGCCGAAATATCAGTGCATGGCGTCCCCTCTCCCCTTATGGGAGAGGGGTTAAATGCCATGTCCCCTCAACCTCACGGAGCGGGTGAGGGGTTGCCGGTCAGCCGTTGGCAATGTTGGTGACGGCGCCGAGCGCGAAGGGCGCATAGACCGCGAGCACTTCCTCGGCATAGATGCCGTATTCGCGCCGGCGGGTGCGCAGCGGCCAGTCGACGCGGTAATAGTCGCGCCGCGTGATGATTTCGGCGACGTTCGGCACTTCGTTCGACTGGTACCATTCGGGCAGCTTCTCGCAATGTGCGAAGATCGTGCCCGGCGCCAGGTCGGAATGGGCGACGACAGGTATCATGTCACCGCCGCCCGGTCCGCTTTCCATGCCTCCGCCCGTGTAGGGATTGTAGTAGTAGCGGACCTGTCCGCCGGCCGAGATCGCATAGGGCTGGCCCGGCGTCGCGTTCACATCGTAACGCAGCAGCGGCCCGCTCGCATTCGACAGCACCTTGTCGGTGATGTTCTGCTGTTCCTGCGAGCTGACGAAGATCACGGTGGGGCCGACGCGGTAATTGTCCCACATCGTCTTGAGCAGCTTGTCGATCTCGACGATCGAGCCGCGGCCGGAGGAGGTGAGCGGTGTGCCGGTGCCCGCCGTGCCCGTCGGCTGCGGAACCACGGTTCCTCCCGTGAAGGCATTGACGAGATAGCCGTCGAAGGCGAGCGCGCCATTGTTGGAATTGTCCAGGGTGACGGTGGTCGCAGCCTGGCGGCCGGTGGCAAGCGGCGCCGAGAAAGTGGCGCTGTTGATGGTGGTGATCGCCTGCAGGGTTTCCGAGCCGGCGCTGCCGACGAACCAGGCATAGGCCGTCGCGCCGAGAATCCAGGGCACGGAAGCCGCAAGCATGGTGGAACCGATGGTCACCGCCTGGGTCGCGTTCGCCGATTTGTTCGAATTGCCGCCGTTCAGCGTGTAGGTCTGGCCATCCATGCCGGTGATCGTGCGCGAAGGCGTGAAGCCGTTGGACGCGCTGCCCTTGCAATTGATCCAGCCTTCGAGCGTGAGCGCGACCACGATGACCGAGTAGGTGCCGGTGGGCAGCGTCGAGCCCGTGTTCGCGGGAGCGGACAGCGTCGGTGCGGGCGGCGTGCCGAGCGCGAGAGAGGAATTGCCTGCGAGCAGGCCCGTCTCCTCCTTGCGCATCGTCTTCTGCAGGAGGCGCATGGAGACGGTGGCATTCAAATCCTCGAACCCTTCCGCCGCGGATTCCGCTTCGAAGGTCAGATAGTCTTCCTCGCCGATGGTGACGTAGGGCGCGCTGACGCTGTCGGTGGCGTAGCTCATCGATGCGGAGCGCTGGCCTTCGGGGATCCAGCCCATCGCGTCGAAGCCGGAGCCGGTGATGTTCGTCACCCGCTTCCAGTTGCACGCCGTGCCGTAGCCCGCGGGACGGCCGACGCGCGGCGTCATGTTCCGGAGCTTGGTGATGGTGGGATAGAGATTCTTGGCCGGCGCCTGCAAATCGTAGAAGGTCAGGCCCTGTGCGGTGGTGACGGATTTGGCGAGATCGGCGGACGAATCCTTCAGCGCCGCCTTCATCAGCGCGATCGTTTCCTGCGTGACGTTCATGTGCATTTCCTTTCGTTGATTTCGTTCATGCGAAAAAGAGTCACCGCCAAGGCGCCAAGCCGCCAAGAAGAAGTGATTACAATGAGACAGTGAGACGATGAGAGAAGAGATTGCGCACCGTAGGCGCGCCTGAGTTCTCGCCGCCTCACCGCCTCATTGTGATTCTTTTTCTGACACAGTTGCCTTGGCGCCTTGGCGACTTGGCGTTTCAATTTTTTTGCTTGGAGTTGTCAGCGGCCGGGGGCTGCGGGAAGCGGGTTGGCGAGGGTGAACTTCATCAGCGCGAGCGCGCGTTCTCCGGGCGGGAGCGTATCGAGATGACGTCCGAACGCTTTCAGCGGATCGCTGTCCGCGATCGCGCCGCCCGCGTCTTCACTCTTCGAAATGGTGCGCGCGCCGCGCAGCGCGGGACCGCCGGACAGCGGCTGCGACTCCAGCTCCGCGATGCGCACATTAAGAGTTTGTGTCGTTATGTGGATGACCTCGAGAGCTTCGATGATCTTGTTCAGGATACGCTCGAGACCGGGATCCCGCCCGACGAATTTTTCGGCGGCGTCGTCTTCATCGTCGACATTGTCGTCGCCGGTGTCGTCCGCCGGCGGGCAGGTGGCGCCGAGCTCGACTGCGGTGTCGTGCAGCGTCTGCAGGCGCTCGAGATCGTCTTTCGAATGGCGCGCGCGGATCTTTGCGACGTCCTGCGCGCCCCTGAACTTGCGCAGTTCGGTCGAGCCGTCTTCCTTCACGATCTCGAAGGTCGCGGTAGGGATGCAGGGATTGTCGACGAGGCTGACTTCCGCGGGCTGCGGCGTGTAGCGGGTGAGGCCCGTGTCGCCTTCG
>DASXMF010000159.1:0-19335 GCA_036495845.1 Rhizomicrobium sp. | reverse complement strand
GCCACTACTCGGTTCACACCTCCCACGAAGCCCTCAAAGCGGGCGAAGATGAGATCCGGAATATCCGCCGCCGGCTGATCGCCGACGGGCGCCGCCTGTGATCGCCCCTAAAAGGGAAATCCCCCATGCCAATAGCCGCACCCGCGAAAACGCGGATGACGCCCATCGACCTAGGAGAGGCCATGCTCCAGACCGTATCGACCCTGTTGCTGCGCAATCTGCACGATGTGTTCGGCGAGATCGACACCGTCCGTCGACGCGGGTCGATCGACGAGATGTTTCACGAAGACGCCGTGTTCTACGAGCCCGGCGGCATCCACCGCGGCCGCGACGAGATCGACCGCATCGCCGGCGTGATCAAGGCCACGCATCCCGACTTCCAATACCAGCCGATCTGCCCGCCGGAGGAGGTGGGCGATGGCGGTCGGGTCCGGTGGGTGTCCGGCAGCCCGGGCAAGCCGCCGGCCTACGCCGGAACCGATTTCATCATCGTCCGGGACGGCAAGATTGCTGCCGTCTATCTCTTCTTCGACAAACTTCCTTGAGCTGGCAGCGCGCGGGCGCGCCGCGGCGATTGCGCTGGCCGGACGGGAAAGGGAATAGTGCTGTTCCCTTGATGCGACCGCATGATGAAGAGCATCGCACGCAACGGCAGAAACGACACGATCGACGCCTTCCGCGGCATCGCGATCCTGGCAGTGCTTTTCTATCATTACACGCTGCTCTGGGGAGTAAGCTGGTACGGAACCAATCTGTACGGTTATGGGCGTACTTACCCCGATGTGCTCGTACTGGGAGCGGTGGGCGTCTATCTCTTTTTTGTAATCTCCGGATTGGTCATCACCATGACCGTTCTGCGGTCGCGGAGCGGTCTCGAGTTCGTGGTCCGGCGTTTTGCCCGTCTGTACCCCGCGTTCCTCGTCGGCATCTGTCTGACACTCGCGGTTACCGGAATCTCGGCGATACAGGCGTTCAAGGTGTCGTTTGGCGATGCCGTGGCGAATTTGACGATGAACGCGCCCTTCTTTCATCGCCATTGGGTCGACGGGGCATATTGGTCGCTCGCCGTCGAGATCAAGTTCTATGCGCTCGTCGCGGTGTCATTCGTCCTGCTCCGCGAGCGGTTCTGGATCGCGATTGCCGTTGTTGCCGCGCTGGGTCTCGCGGTTTTCGCGTTCGGCATCACCAAGCAGATCCTGCTCGCGCCCTACGGGCCGCTCTTCCTTGCGGGGATGGCGGTGTGGTTCTGGCTTTTCGAGGAACGGCGCCTGCCGGCCATGGTGCTCGGGTTCGAATCGCTCGTGCTCTATGCGGCTTACCGACACAGCTTCGAGCTGGCGCGCGTCTCGGCGTGGCTGCCGCATCTGTGTCTCGGTCTCTCCGTCGCAGCTTTGGTGACGCTGCTTGCTCTCGGACGCGACACACGCATGGGCCCGCTCTCCGCGATCGGACGAATCTCATATTCCCTCTACCTGATTCACCAGAATATCGGCGTCGTCATCATCGGGGGGCTGACCGCGATCGGATTGTCCGACATTCCGGCATTCCTGACGGCGACCGGCATCTGCCTCGCCGCGGCGGCATTGATGTTCCGCTTCGTGGAACAGCCGGCTCAGCGCGTCATCATGTCGGCGTACCGTCAGGTTGCGAGCGCGGTCCCGCGGGCTGAGCCCGCTCCGTTGCGCGCAAGTGAATAGTTCGTCGAAGACGCGTCACACACACCCTCATGCTTCGACAGGCTCGGCATGAGGATCAAACAAATAACCTCATCATCCTGAGCTTTCCGAAGGATGGAATGAAGCGAGCGGCGCGACAGTAACAGCCGTCCCTCGAATTCAGATCGACGCGAGGGCCGCATCGCACGCCTCGCTGCAGCGCGCGCAAACCTCGGCACAAACGCGGCAATGGGCGTGATGGCTTGCGTGCTTCGCACATTCCTCCTGGCAACGCCGGCACGTCAGCGCGCACGCCGCGAGAATTTCCCGTAGTATCGCGCTTTCGATCACGAGGTGCCGGGTCGCGAGCGCGCCGGTCGCGGTGCACATGTCGGTGCAGTCCAGGTTGAGCCGGATACACCGGGCAAGCATCTTGACGTCGCCCTCCGCGAGGGACGCATCGGCGCACGACGCGCAGGTTTGCGCGCAATCATGGCATTCTTCGATGCAATGAATCAGCGCAGCATTCGCTTCACCCTTAGAGCCCGGATGCTTGCCCACCATTTCCTTCACATGCATGGCGCGGGATCCTTCCATTTTCGGATCCAGAAGCCTAGCGGGTTTGCGCCTCAGCGAGTAGTTCGCGGCATCCGCTGCACGACGGGGCACTCCGCCTTCTGTCAGGACGACCGGAAATGTTGCGACCCAAAGTGGACGCGATACCCAGGCCGTCGGGCGCTTTGCCTGGTCAGGCGGGAACGTAGGTCAGCCTCATCGCATCCTCGCCAATCGCATCGCCGGCTACGAGACGGAGCGGCGGGCGGGGGCCGGCGAAGAATGGCTTGCCGTGGCCAAGCACGACGGGGCGGAAATAGAGTCGATATTCATCGAAGGCCGGTGAGGCTTCCGGCGAGCTCCGGTCCAGCAATTGCAATTTCCCCGGCGTGCTGAGCCTTCAACCCGCGTAATGCCGCCTCGATATCGCCCTCGATGAGCATGGCGTTGGGGCCGACGGATTTCAGCGAGCGCGACACAACCCATTTCGGCTGGCGCCGCCACGCGAGCGCGAAGTCGCGTTCCGCCGCGCTCCATTCGGGACGGTCTTCGTCCCAGTAGCTCATGACCTCGTAGATCCGGCGGCCGTACACACTGCCGGTCAGGTCGCGCACCTGCTCGGTGAAATGACGAAAAAGCGCGGGACCAGGCGCAAATTTCAGGTGATCGACATAGCCGTCCAGGGACAGGTTCATTCCGAAGAAGAGCTTGGCCATGCTGCAATATCTCCACGCCAACTTCTTCAGAATGGCATGAGCCGGCGTTGCGCA
Source organism: Rhizomicrobium sp. (assembly GCA_036495845.1). Taxonomy (GTDB): domain Bacteria; phylum Pseudomonadota; class Alphaproteobacteria; order Micropepsales; family Micropepsaceae; genus Rhizomicrobium. Next base: position 16,355 of record DASXMF010000159.1, on the reverse strand, counting down.
GAAGCGAGGCCGGCCACAAACTGCGCGCCGCTCTGCAGGATTCGGGAATAAAGCAGGGATCGGATACGTCAAATGCGCAGGCGTGACCGGTTTTCAGAGGAGATCCCGATGTCCACGAAATCCATCCTGACTTGCGTGCTGTGCACCGCCTTTATGACCGGACCTGCGGCCGCGCAGAGTTACAATGGCAACTGGCCGCTCACCATCTCTCATTCGCAGTTCAGTAACGGCAGCTACTGTCTGACGCTGGCCGGGTCGACGAGCGGCGGGGCCTCGCTGACCGGTCCGCTGGGCAATTTGCCCAATGGCGATTTCCAGATCGTCGGCCGCAACCTCGTCGCAAGTATCGCACAACCTTACGGCGGAGGTTTCAACGCCGGATTGGTATTCGCCCTGCCCGCGCGAAACGGTGTTCTCGCCAAAGGCACGTACATCGACGACAACGACGGATATCTTTTCGACACGAGCGCGGTGACGGTCGGCACGAAAGGCGGGTGTTAGCGGGTTCTTCTCGCGAGCCAAGATCAAAGCACGTCCGACGACCACGAACCAAGCACAATCGGTCAGAGCGTGCGGATCGGCGTGTCGTTACGCGGCCGCAGCTTCTAGCCACCCTCCAGACGTGCGGGCAGATTGATGCCGAAGGTCCATCTCCACGTATCGCCGTCCTTGACGTAGACCGACGAACCCCAAATAGGCCCAACCTTCTGGCCGAAGCAGGTCCCGTCGGCGCTCGCGTGGAATGTCAGGATGCCGACGCCCGGCGACAACATCGTCGCTGCGGCGTCGGTGAGGGAAACGGTCTTCACATCGCATCCCTTTTCGGACCAGTTCTTCAACGCTTCGGCCTTTGTCGCGAGGTGAATGCCAAAGATATTGATGAACTGCACATTCGTCGCGGTCAGGCCGTCGATCTTCCTGGCATCGTGATCCTTCCAGTCATCCCAGAGCGCCTTCTCCAGCGGCAACAAGACATCGGTGCCGGCATCCCGATCGGCGGCCCCGGTTTGATTCCGTTCGCCGCCCGCCTTCCTGGCAGCCGGTTTCATGGGTGCTGCAGGATCGACAATCGCCGCTTCGGCGTGGAACGCTGCCTTCCATTGATTGCCGTCGCGAACATACGCCGTCGCCGCCCAACTGCCGCGCGGTTTTTTTTGACCGTTGCAGGTGCCGTCAACGCTTGTCTTGTGCGTTATCAGCGCTGCATCGGGGCCCAGCGGCGTCATCTGCAGGTCGGAGATGGCGAAGCTCGCGATGTCGCAATCTGCGCCGGTGTACTCCCTGGCCGCCGATGCCTTGTCGAGCCTGCCCGACGAACCCCAGCCCACGAAGCTGTCCGAAAGGAATGACTCCCAGAACTTCGCGTCCCTGGATTTCCAGGCTTCGTATGCGCTCGTCTCGCGGGAGAGGAGGACGGCCTCGGACGGCCCCGTGGGAGCGGCTGGTTCAACCGGCTCGGTGGCGTTCGCCATGACATTCGAGGTGACGGCCGCGAACATAATGGCCGCAGCCAGCGTAACTTCGATTCGAGATCGCTTAACCATGGTTGCCCCCGTTTGCTTGTTGTCGAATTCCAAGGTCAATGGCAGGCGATGAGCGCATGCGCAAGTTGCTGATCCGATCCCTTCTCTCCCTTCTCGCCCTCACCGTCCTCGCGGTGGCGTGGATCGCTGCGGGCCCGTGGTGGGTCCGGGTTCTCGACACGATCCACACCACAAGGCTTGCGACCGCAACCTCGTTTTCGATCAGGCAATACAGTGGATTTTTTCATTTTTTTCCGGGCCGGAACGGCGCGCGGCTCCCCGAAGCCGAGGGGTTCACGGGGTACGATTGGGGCAACCCGCTGGAACTCGTCGACATACGGCTTCGTCCCGGCGGCGTCCTTCTGCTCATCGACGGCGACCGCCGCTTCGTCCTCGGGAAGTGTCCCGGCGCGGTGTCGGACCACGGCTATACGCCGGAGATCGAGACGCCGCCGGGCGATACCGCATCGGTCACCCTCGATCGCGGCGTGGCGAGCTGGCCGACACCGTTCCATGTCACCTGCTGCGGCTCGCTGGGCGGCGGCGGCGGCTGGTATCCCTGGGCACGTTATCTTTATTGGCACCTGTCGTGGATCAAACCCGATGGTGCGCGGCTCGATATGTTTGCCCGTTTCAAGCAGAACTATGAGAGCGGGATCGGCTGGAACGATCCCGGCGCGGCGAGTTTGGTACGCCTCGACATCCGGCCGGCGCAGACTCGGGAATGATGCTCCGGGCCGTTCTGGCCTTCGCGCCAGCCGTGGATCGGCAGGGTCTTTAGCGAGAGTCAAATCAATGCGAGATTGGCCTGCGACCCGGATCGTCTCCGGATCGCGGGGCATTTACACACGAGGGGGAAATCGATGCGCGCAGCGATGTTGGCGACAGTTATCGCCGCTATTAGCCTTCCGGCATCAGCATCCGATCAAACGGATGTCGATGCCGTGGTGCAGAGTTACAACAAGGCGTTTTCGCCGAGCTATTGTGCGGCTCGGTCGAGCGTGATCGACGATTTTGGACAGCACTACTGGCCGGGACCGCATGCCTGCGCGGACTGGACGAAGAGCTTCGAGCTTGATTCGAAGGCGCAAGGCATCACCGACGGTGTTGTTACGACGGGAAAGCCGGTTCGCGTCAAGGTTGATGGCGATCATGCCTACGCGGTCTATTCAGCCAGCTACGATTTCAAGCGCAAGGGCAAGGCGGTGCACGAGACGGGAACATGGACGCTGGTTCTCGAACGGCAGGCGAGCGCATGGCGCATTGCTGCCTGGGCGTGGGGCCAGCTCTAGCGGGCAGTCGAAAACCTTATAGCATCGGCTGCTTTCCTGCCTCCACGCTTTTGCGCGGCCGGTGGACCTAAACCGCGCAATCTTTCCCTCGAGGCCATCGTGTAGATCACCAAGAATCCAGCGTACGAGGTCCAATTCGCCTACTGGTGATAGAAGATCTTCCTGCTGTTCCTCGTCCGTGCCGTTACCGGATCTCGAACACCTACTCCCACTCGATCGTGCCGGGGGGTTTCGACGTCACGTCGTACACAACGCGGTTGATGCCGCTCACTTCATTGACGATACGGGTGGCCGTGCGGGCAAGAAAGGCGTGCTCGAACGGATAGGAATCCGCGGTCATGCCGTCGGTCGAGGTAACCGCGCGCAGCGCACAGACATGATCGTAGGTGCGCCCGTCGCCCATCACGCCTACCGTGCGCACCGGCAGGAGCACCGCGAAGGCCTGCCAGATTTCGTCGTAGAGACCGGCCTTGCGGATCTCGTCGAGATAGATGGTGTCGGCCTTGCGCAAGACCTCGAGCTTTTCAGGCGTGACAACGCCCGGAATGCGGATCGCGAGTCCGGGCCCGGGAAAGGGATGCCGTCCGACGAATTGTTCCGGAAGTCCGAGCTCGCGCCCGAGCGCGCGCACCTCGTCCTTGAACAATTCGCGCAAGGGCTCGACCAGCTTCATGCGCATCCGCGCCGGCAGCCCGCCCACATTGTGATGGGACTTGATCGTGACCGACGGTCCACCGAGCGGCGACACACTCTCGATCACGTCGGGATAGAGCGTTCCCTGCGCGAGAAATTCCGCGCCGCCGACTTTCGCCGCTTCCGCCTCGAACACGTCGATGAAGGTGGCGCCGATGATCTTGCGCTTCTTCTCGGGCTCATCGGCTCCTTCGAGCCTGCCAAGGAACAGCTCCACGGCATCCGCATGGACGAGCGGAATGTTGTAATGGCCGCGGAACAGCGACACGACCTCGTCGGCCTCGCCCGCTCGCAACAGCCCGTGATCGACGAAGATGCAGGTGAGCTGGTCGCCGACCGCCTCGTGCAGGAGGAGTGCGGCGACCGAGGAATCGACGCCGCCGGAGAGCCCGCAGATCACGCGGGCCCGGCCCACCTGTGCGCGGATGCGGGCGATCGCCTCGCGCTGGAACGCGCGCATGTTCCAATCGGGCGCGATGCCGGCGATGTCCTGCACGAAATTCTTGAGCAGCGCCGCGCCTCGTGGCGTGTGCACGACTTCGGGATGAAACATCACGCCATAGAAGCGGCGGCGTTCGTCGGCGATGACGGCAAAAGGCGCGTTCTCGCTCTCGGCGATGACGTGGAATCCGTTCGGCAGCGCGGTGACGCGGTCGCCATGACTCATCCACACATCGTCGCGCGCGCCGAGCGCCCATACGCCATCGAAGAGCGGGCTCTGACCGCTGACCTCGATCCTCGCGCGTCCGAACTCCCGCTTCGAGGAGCCTTCGACGCGCCCGCCCAATTGATCGACCATCGCCTGCTGGCCGTAGCAGATGCCAAGAACGGGCACGCCGAGTTCGAAGGCGCGCGCAGGCGCGCGCGGCGCGCTGGCTTCGGTGATGCTGCAGGGCCCGCCCGAAAGGATGATGGCTTTCGGCGGCGCGCCCTTGAGCGCCTCGTCCGCCTTGTTGAAGGGCACGATCTCGCAATAGACGCCGCCTTCGCGCACGCGCCGCGCGATCAGCTGGGTCACCTGCGAACCGAAATCGATGACGAGAACAGGAGCGGACATGGGAACCTAGCGGAACATGCACAAAAGCGTGTCATCCCCGCGAAAGCGGGGACCCAGGGTCCGCAGCGCCGAAAAAAAGTTTTCAGCGCAGCGCAAACCTTTCCCCGCTTTACGAACTGGGTTCCCGCTTTCGCGGGAATGACACGTTGAGTTTGCGATTCGATTCATTTTGGAACGCTCTACGCAGCTGTTTCAAGATTGTCCAGACGAACCAGAACCGCGGCAAAAAAACCGTCGGTGCCGGTCATGTGTGGCGTTGCTTTGAAGAACTCGCCCATGCCCGGAGGCGGCGGCGAGCCCATGAGACCGCGCCAGATGGCGGCCGCCGTTTCGATCCGGAATTCCGGATGGCGTTCGAGAAACATGGCGACACGATCCTCGTTTTCGCAGGCGAACAACGAGCAGGTGGCATAGACGATTCGGCCGCGCGCGGCATCGGCCGCCTGGTCGAGAAGCCGGTCCTGCACCAGCTGCAATTCGGCGAGACGCTCCGGCGTCAGACGCCATTTCAGTTCGGGCTGACGGCGCCAGGCGCCCGAGCCGCTGCAGGGGGCGTCGACAAACACCGCATCGAAGGCGAGCGCCGGCGGATCCGATTCCGCAAGTTTCTCCTCGATGATGGTCGCACCCGCCCGCAGGGCACGCGGCGCCAGTTGCGCGAGGCGGGACGCGTCGCTGTCTCGCGCCAATATCGAGCCTTCGTTGTTCATTGCCGCAGCGAGCGCGAGGGCTTTGCCGCCGGCGCCGGCCGCGAGATCGAGAATGCGCTCGCCCGGCCGCGCCGCGCACAAGAGCGAGGCGATCTGCGCCGCCTCGTCCTGGAACTCGAAGGCGCCTTCGAGATAATTGCGCGTGCGGCCGAGTGCGGCCGCGCCCTCGTGGCGGAAGATGCGGATGCCGTGCGGCGCGTAAGGCGTGGGTTCGGGTGCGAATGCGCCGAGTTCGCGAAGGACGATCTCGCGAGACGATTTCAGCGTGTTCACGCGCAGATCGATGGGCGCGCGATCGCACATCGCCCGCATCTCGGGAAGAACCGCATCGCCGAGGCTGCGGGTCAGCTCCGCTTCGAGAAACGCCGGAAATTCGGCTTGCACCCATAGCGGCGGAATGTCCACATGCGGCGAGAGAATGGCGGCACGCTCCAATTCGCCGAGCGGCGGCGGCCCGTAACCTGCACCGCTGAACAATTCGTCGATGCGCGCGAGATCGCAGCCATCCGCGACGAGGCTCGCGATCACGAGAGCGCGCGGATGTTCGTTCTGCATCCGCCAGGAAAGCGACGCGCGTTGGCGAAAGACGCGATACACGCGCTCGGCCACCGCCGCACGGTCCTTCGAGCCCGCATAGCGCCGCGCGCGGAACCAGTCGCGCAGAAAGCGGTCGGCGGGTTTGTTGGTATGCTCAAGCTCGCCCAGAATCTCGATTGCCGCCTGCAACCGCGCGGCGGGAGTCACGCCCCGCCTGGATAATTCGGCGATTCGCGTGTCACCACCACGTCGTGCACATGGCTCTCGCGCATGCCCGCGCCCGTGATGCGCACGAATTGCGCGCGCGCATGCAGTTCGTCGATGTTGCGGCAGCCCGTATAGCCCATCGCCGCGCGCACCCCGCCCACGATCTGGTGCACGACATTGGCGACCGGGCCTTTGTAGGGCACCTGCCCCTCGACGCCTTCGGGCACGAGCTTCAGCATGTCCTTCACTTCCGCCTGGAAGTAGCGGTCGGCCGAGCCGCGCGCCATCGCGCCGACCGAACCCATGCCGCGATAACCCTTGTAGCTGCGGCCCTGATAGAGAAACACCTCGCCCGGGCTTTCTTCCGTGCCCGCGAGCAGCGAGCCCACCATCGCAACATGTGCGCCCGCGGCCAGCGCCTTGGCGAGATCGCCCGAATAGCGGATGCCGCCATCGGCGATTACCGGCACGCCCTGGTCGCGTGCGATCGACACCGCATCCATCACCGCCGTCAGTTGCGGAACGCCAACGCCGGCGATCACGCGCGTGGTGCAGATCGAGCCCGGCCCGATGCCGACCTTGATCGCGTCCGCACCGGCATCGATCAGCGCTTTGGCGCCATCGGCCGTCGCGACATTCCCCGCCGCCACCTGCGCATAATTCGATTCGCGCTTGATGCGCCGCACGGTATCGAGCACGCCGCGCGAATGTCCGTGTGCGGTATCGACCACGACCACGTCGCATTCGGCTTCGATCAGCGCCAGCGCGCGCTTCACCCCGTCTTCGCCCACGCTCGTCGCCGCGGCGACGCGCAAGCGTCCGCGCTCGTCCTTGCAGGCGTTGGGATATTTCTGCGCCTTCTCGATGTCCTTCACCGTGATCAGGCCGACGCAGCGATAGGCATCGTCGACCACCAGGATTTTTTCGATGCGGTGCTGATGAAGGAGGCGCCTGGCTTCGCGCGCATCGACGCCTTCGCGCACGGTGACGAGCTTGTCCTTCGTCATCAGTTCGGCCACCGTCTGGCGCGGATCGGTGGCGAAGCGCACGTCGCGGTTGGTGACGATGCCGACGAGCTTGCCCGTGCCGCCCCTCGCGCCTTCGACCACGGGGATGCCCGAGATGCGGTGTCGCTCCATCAGCGCCAGCGCGTCGGCGAGCGTGGCGGTGGGTGCGATGGTCACGGGATTGACCACCATGCCGCTCTCGAATTTCTTCACCCGGCGCACATGCTCCGCCTGCTCCTCGATGCCGAGATTGCGGTGGATGACGCCCATGCCGCCTTCCTGCGCCATGGCGATGGCGAGCGCGGCCTCGGTGACGGTGTCCATCGCCGCGGAGACGAGCGGGATGCCGAGTTCGACGGTCTTGGTGAGGCGGGTGCGGGTATCGACCTGGCCGGGCAGCACTTCGGAGGCTGCCGGTACCAGCAGCACATCGTCGAAAGTAAGCGCTTCGCGGATCGTCAGGTGTCGCTCCGGGTGCTGGAGCGCCGAGCCTTTACCAGCGGGGAACTCGCTGTGCAAGCGGATCGCGGGAGGGGCGCGCCGGCGCTGTTCTGGCGAAGGGCCTGAGAATTACCCAGCGCGGGAAATTCGCTCGCGACCGAAGGCCCTGAGCTGTTCGCCTCGTCGAGCGCCGCGGCGCGCCTCAGCCAATCGGGAATCGGCCAGGCGCGCTTTGAGCTGAACTTCGGATCCCGAATGTATGGCACCACACGCCCCCAGGCCCAGCGGTTGCCCGCTGCAACCTCGAGAGCGAGCCATTGCGCGGCGGCTTCCACCGCGGATGAGGTTTCGGCCGCGGCCACGGCCTCGGGCGTCGAATCCATCGCGGCTGCGAGTGCGAGCCGAAACTTCTCCCGCAGCAATTTATCGGGCCCCGGCCTGCCGCCCGGATTGCCCGACCGCCCCTTCTGAAACTGCGTAGATATTGGCGGCAAACCGTTCTCGCCCGCCATCTGAGCCTCCTATTCAGATTTGCGAGTCAATTAGCCCAATACGGTTTGTATGTCAACCAATACAGTCATTCGCTAACGGATGGATCCTTCTTGAATCCCGTCGCGACGAGATAGAGCTCGACGGATTCGGCGCGGCTCGCGGGCGGCTTGACGTGGCGGACCTCGCGGAAGCGCTGCTTCACCCGCGCGAGAAGCTCGCCGGTCGCGCCGCCCTGGAACACCTTGCCGACGAACGCACCGCCGGGCTTCAGCACCTGTTCGGCGACATCGAGCGCCGCCTCGAACAAAGCGGTGGTGCGCAGATGATCGGTCGGCCGGTGGCCGGTGGTCGGCGCCGCCATATCGGACAGCACCACATCGGCGGGACCGTGGAGCGCGGCTTCGAGCCGCGCGGGCGTTCCCGCGTCGAGGAGATCGGCCTCGAGAATCTCGACGCCGGCGATCGGAGCGATCTCGAGAATATCCGCCGCAACCACACGACCCGTCTCGCCGGCGCGCGCGGCCGCGACCTGGCTCCAGCCGCCCGGCGCCGCGCCGAGATCGAGCACTACCGCGCCCTTCCTCAAAAAATGAAACTTGGCATCCAGCTCGATCAGCTTGAACGCCGCACGGCTGCGATAGCCCTTGCTCCTGGCTTCGCGCACATAGGGATCGTTGAGCTGGCGCGACAGCCAGCGCGTCGACGAAACGCCGCGCCCCTTCGCGTGCTTCACCTTCACCCGCTTTCCGCCGCGGCCCGAGGATTTGGTGGAGCGCTGTTTCATGCGACCCGCTTCGCAAGTGGCGGAGAAAGATTCACCGCGCCCAGTTTTCGATTTTCAGTCCCGGCACGCGGCGGAACTCGCGCTCGTTGTTGGTCACAAGGACAAGTCCGGCCGATTTCGCGTGGGCGGCGATCCACAAATCATTGTTGCCGATCGTCTGGCCTTTCGCTTCAAGACTCGCGCGGATTGTGCCGCAGGCCTGCGCCGCATCGAGGGACAAGGCGAGAACGGGCAGTATGCCGGCCAACTCCTGCAAGTACCGCAAGGCGGTTGTGCGGTGCGCACTTTTCTCGGCCCCGTAGAAGAGTTCGCCGTAGGTGATGGCGGAAATCGCCGCCTCGCCTGGATCGAGCCGCTCGAACCGTTCCCGAATGAGCGGCGGCTTTCGTGAACGGATGTAGATGCAGATGTTGGTGTCGAGCAGGAAGCGGGCTTGCATCAAAGTCCCTTGCGGGTCTGGGGAGGCTTGTCGACGCGCGGGCCGTCGAGAAAATCGTCCGGCAGGTTGGCGAGCACGTCGAAGGCACGCGCTGCCCCGGCTTGCCGCTCGCGCAAAACGATCTCTTTTCCCCGGCGGAAGATTTCGACTTCTTGTCCAGCAAGGCGGAACTGCTTGGGCAGCCGGACCGCCTGGCTGTTGCCGGATTTGAACAGGCGTGCCGTGGCCATTCTCGTTCCTTCCGGATAGTATATACGAGACGGTATATACAAAATGGTGCCGGCATGCAACCTGGGTTCGGAATGATTGCCCGGCGTGGCTCGTCAAACGCAATCACACCATCGCCCAGAAAAATGCGACCGTTGCCAGAATCCCGAATCCCGTGCGTACGGCGTGCAGGCGGCCCCATGTCTCGAGCAGCGGCCGCACTTTCGCATCCGCGTGCGACGCGTCCGCCGCCATCAGTTTTTTGTTGACCGGCATGATGACGAGGAAAGTCCACGGCCAGTTCGCGATCATCGCAGCCGCGCCAACCGCATAGCCGAGATTGCGCGTCTGCCACCAGGCAAGCGCGCCCAGAAGGAAACCTATCACCGCCAGCGGCGCCTGCATCGAGGTGCCGCCCTTGTAGGCCGGCCGCCATTCGGCGAGCGCGGCATGATCGTCGAGCGAAAGCCGTGCGGGCTGCTCGACCGTGCTCACATAGAACGCGGCGCCTGCGAAGATCGCGGCGACGACGAGCGCAAGAGGACCTGCCAGCATGTTGCGAATCTCCGATGGGTACCCTTCGCCATGCATAGAGCCTCGGCGAAGAAAGATGAAACGCCAAGGCGCCAAGGCGCCAAGGCGCGTGTATGCGACGAAGATTCACAATGAGCCACCCGGTTGAACCGGGTGGGAGGCAGTGAGAATTGTCGCGCGCCCTTGGCGCGCAATCTCTTCTCTTACCGCCTCACTGTCTCATTGTAACGATTTCTTCTTGGCGCCTTGGCGTCTTGGCGGTTTACGCCGAACCTCCAGACTCTCCTGCGTTTGGCCTGTCCCCGAAGGAGGAGGTCTAATCGACCTTGCGCTATGGCTCGTCTGACGCGTTGGCGGAGAGATTCGCATGGCTCACGCAACATGATTCGGTGAACCCGTGGTGCCAGCACAGCTTAGGGCGATGATCGCCGCACGCGATTCGCGCCATCGCCCGTAAGCGGACGTTTCACGATTTGGGCAGGTCCGCCCCATCCATGATGGCCTGAACCGCTTTTCCGGTTTGCGCAGCCAGGCTGGCGCATTGTCTGTCTTTGATATGAACGAGGGCCGACACCAGATCGATCTCGGCGCCCTCGAAATGAACGGACAGCCCCTGGCCGCAGGAAATGGTCCAGGAGGAATTCCTGGCCAGAGCAAAATCCCCGTTCGCCAGCGATCCGCCCACCACGATAATGTTCCCGTCCAGTTTCATGTTCCCCTGCAGGCGGCTTTGTATGGTCTGCATCGCGTGCGCCGCATCGCGTATCAAGGCATTGTCCGCGGTGTATTGCGCCTCCGACCGGGCGCCTTCGTCACCCCCCTCGCAAGAGGCCAAACCCACTGCACACAGGGTCAGCAGGAGAATGCCAGCGCTGTTCATTCGGATTGCTCCTTGCCTGCGGCTGTGAACGCGCCGCCGGCGTGGTGCGCATCTCCCGGTTGGCGTTCGCCGACCGGCATATACTTGGTCCTCATGGTTCGACAAGCTCACCATGAGGGGAAACCTCCATCCTGAGCTTGCCTGCCTTCGCCGACCCGCTGCGCCGCGTGCGCGGCGAGAGCGAAGCTTCAGCTTCGCGCAGGCAGGTCGAAGGATGAGCTGCTTCTTCGGCGGCGAGGGCTTCTTTTCCGTTGCGCGCTTGCCCAACCGGCACATCTGTGTGAATGTATGTGTGTAGATATACACATGGCAACGAATCTGGCGATCGATGCTGAGCTTATCGAGCGCGCCCTGAAAGTCAGCGGCGAGCGCACGAAGAAGGCCGCCGTGACGAAAGCCCTCCAGGAATTCATCGCCCGCCGAAGGCAGAAACGGATCCTCGAATTGATGGGCAAGCTCGAGTGGGACGAGGCGTTCGACTACAAGAAAGAGCGAAGCCGCGATTGAGCCTGTTTGTCGACACGAGCGTCTGGTCGCTTGCATTGCGCCGCGACGCGCCTTCGGCGCAGCCGGAAGTGATGGCCTTGTCGCATGCGCTCGATCGAGGCGAGATCGTTGTCACGACCGGCCTCGTCCTGCAGGAATTGCTGCAGGGGTTTTCGGGTCCCAGGGCGCGGACATCGATCCTCGAGCGATTCTCCGCGTTGCCGATTCTCGCGCCCGACCGCGGCGACCATGTCCGGGCAGCCGATCTGCGCAATGATTGCCGCCGGGCAGGCGTTCAAATCGGAACGATTGACGCTCTCCTGGCACAGCTCTGCATCCGCCACGATATGACGATGCTGTCCACCGATGAGGACTTTCAACGCGTGGCCGGGCGGTTTCCGCTGAAAATGTGGAAGGCATAGAACGACAGCTTTCAGAGCTTTCGCACGGCGATTGCGTTTACATTCGACACAACTGAACAGGAGCAGCGCGATGAAAATCGGATTCATCGGTCTCGGGCAGATGGGATCGGGCATTGCCGCGAACATTCTCAACGCCGGTCATGAGCTCACTGTGTGGAACCGGTCGCCGGGGCCGGCGAAAAAGCTCGCGGGAAAAGGCGCGCTTGTCGCGCGCTCGCCTGCCGACGCGCTGCAGGGCGACGTGCTGTTCTCGATGCTGGCGAACGACAGCGCCGTGCACGAGGTCGGCGTGGATGGTCCGCTGCTCGTGCATGCCAGACCCGGTCTCGTTCATGTGAATTTGGCGACGATCTCGATCGATCTCGCACGCCGTCTCGCCAGCGCGCATGTGGAGAAGGGGCTTGGCTATGTGGCTGCGCCGGTCTTCGGCCGTCCCGATGTCGCGGCGGCTGCGAAGCTCATCGTCGTCGTTGCGGGCGCGAGCGACAGCGTCGCGAAAGTGCGGCCCGTACTCGATTCCATCGGCCGGCGCGTGGAGGTGGTGGGCGAAATGCCCGAGCAGGCCAACCTCTTCAAGCTTGGCGGCAATTTCATGCTCGCCGCCGCGATAGAGAGCATGGGCGAAGCCTTCGCGCTGGTCCGCAAGGGCGGCGTCGATGCCCATCTGTTTCACGACGTGCTTTCGAATTCGCTCTTCGCCTGCCCGGCCTATCAGGGTTATGGCAGCGCAATCGTGAACGCGAAATTCGAACCGGCGGGATTCCCGCTCAGGCTCGGCATGAAGGATGTGCGCCTCGCTCTCGATGCCGGACGGGACCTCTCCGTCGCGCTCCCGCTTGCGAGCCTGGTGCACGATCACTTCATCGAAGCGAGCGTTGCGGGACTGGCCGACAAGGACTGGTCCTCACTCAGCGGGTTTCTCGCGAGCCGGGCGGGTTTGTAACGCCACACACAGCCGATCAACCCCTCATCCTGAGCCTGTCGAAGGATGAGCCCGTCGATGGTTCGACAAGCTCACCATGAGGATAATGGAAAAACCCTCATCCTGAGCTTGTCGAAGGATGAGCCCGATTTCCCCATTAAACCGCAGGGCTATCGCATTTGCACGCGCAGACACGAAGTAGAACCGCCAAGGCGCCAAGGCGCCAAGGCGCCAAGGCCGCGCGGCTCCAGTTCGCTGAAAATCGTGCACGAAGCGCTGCAGAACATGGCGCGCTTTGCGCGCAATTCTTTCATGGCGTCGAAGCAGTCCTCGCCACCGGAGCTGCCCAGATGAGCCTTGGCGCCTTGGCGTTTCAAATTTCTTTTCCGAGCCTCCGCGTGGCTCCATGGAAGCCTGCTACTCCGGCTGCCACAACTCGATCTTCGTTCCATCGGGATCGAGTATCCACGCAAACTTCCCCATGCCGTCCATCTGCTGACGCTCGTTCACCTCAATGCCTTTCGCCTCGAGCCCCGCAAGAAATCCGTCCAGATCGTCCACCGCGAAATTGATCATGAACTCGCGTGAAGACGGCTTGAATCGATCCGTGTCCTTGTTGAACGGAGCCCATACCCCAAAGGGCGGCCCTGCGCCTTCTGCGCCGATCATTGAGCCACCCCAATCTTCGATCTTCAGGCCCAGCTTGTCGCGATACCACGCGGCAAGCGCCTGCGGGTCCGGGCTATGGAAAAATACTCCACCAAATGCGGTGATACGCCCCATCTGCAATCTCCTCTTGCCTCCACCATCATGGCGAAGTCTGTTTCACCAGTTCCTCAATCGTCCGGAGCCTATCAGAATCATCCGCCGCCATGGCAGCGGTGCGATGATCGTTCGCTCCACGCCTCCATCCGAGGTCAGGGAAAGCGGAGGACAAGAGCAGCACCCCGAATTTCAAACCGGGGCGCTACCGACCCCGCAGCGAACTTGAAAGCCCCCGGTCCTCCGTGATTTAACCGCCGCCTCCCGTTGGGGGATCGTCTAACGGTAGGACAGCGGACTCTGACTCCGCCAGTCTAGGTTCGAATCCTAGTCCCCCAGCCACTTGCCATCGAAGATGGCAAGTGTCCTCCGCGGAAGCGGAGGACCCAGCAAATAAAGGTGGCGTTGTGAACAAGGTACTCGAACGAGCTATGGCTGCCATTGCAAAGCTGCCTGACGCCGAGCAAGAGGCGATCGCGTGCAACATTCTCGAGGAAATCGAGGCCGAGAAGAGCTGGGACGCGCGGTTTGGGAATTCTCAGGACCGTCTCGCAGAACTGTCCAGACGCGCAGGCGAGCAAGTAACAGACGGCCGCGCAATGCCGTTCGACCCCTCCAATCGTCCGCCGCGGTGAAATCGCGCACGACATTGGACTTCTGGCGCTGCTTCGACGATTTGCCGCAAAACGTTCAGCACCTAGCGGTCAAGGCCTATGCGAGGTGGTGCGATGACCCCAGACACCCGGGACTAAATTTCAAACGCATTCACACAAGCGAACAAATCTGGTCTATCCGGATCGGCGCCCGTGAATTTTGATGCTACCCCATCCTTAAGCTCGCACTTTTCGCATAGGTGCAAACTGTGGCCCTAGATCAAACGCTACTTAGAATCGAAGTCCTGGAAACTGGGAAAACACGAGAATACTGGGCAACGCGGCCGTGGGTTAGTGACGAAATCCGGGATCAGGTGAGGTCCGCCGATATACTAATTGTTCCATGGGAAGATCGTGTTGAGGAACTGACTCCCACCTTCCCAACTGGGACGGCGATGCTCGCACGCCAATTGTTAAAATTGCCAAACGTGAACGCCGTAGTCGCGGTTGATCGTGAGAAGTACGCAGAGCTAGCTCTACATGCAAACATTAAAAGACTCCCCGTATTATTCGTAACATTGGTCGCGCTGCCCATTCTGACAACCGTGATTGCCAACGAAATTCAGAAGTTATTGGACGAACCCTCGTCGAGCATCGAGATGCAAGTGATCGTTGACCCCCAACATGGAAAGTGCATTTCGGTCCAATACAAAGGCCCGCCAAGCGACGCGCTAGTAACAATAACTCGCGAGATTGAGAAGTGCTTGCCACAAGCGTCGTTACATCCAGCAAAATCTACGGTAGTGGCGCAGCGTCAGCCGACCTCGCCGGTCGTTGCGCGCGATCAGACAAATTCACCCGTTCTTCCTAACGCGAGATTGCCAATTGCTGTCCATGAGGAGCCCAGCGACGGAAAAAAGGACGCCCCAAAATAGTGAGCGAACCTGAAACCTTAGCGCGTTCGATAAAGGAGGGGCTTCCAAATCCATCTTTGGAGTTCTGGGAAGCGACTAAATGCGACGCGAACGAGAATTTGCTGGCGGCGCAAGCTGAGAGCGACAGCGCGGTGGCAGATAAATTTTGGTTCTTGCATAAGGTCGCGCTGGTGCGTGAACAGTATTTAAAATGCTTCAACGATATTAAGGCGGGCAAATTTTACGATGCATGGTGCGGCTTGGAGCGCGCCGAAATCGAACTGTCTTGGTTGAAGCGAAATCCGTTCTTTTGTCCCACTGAATTTGGAGTTCTGGTTTTAGAACGCCAGGTGCAAAACTGGCAGAGCCTATTTCCGTACACGATCTTTTTCAGCCCGGCAATTCTCGAAAAGCGCAAGGAGTGCGGAATCTGTGGTGCTGTGGTGGACCCTTGGACCGCCTGTGGTCACGAAGTCGGGAGTGTGTACGGCGGTAGAGAATGCATTCACAACGTCACCGCCGCGGATTTTCTGGAAATATCTATCGTTCTTGATCCGGTGCAAAAGTATTCGGTTGCACATGAAGTTCTGGATAAGGACGGAAATACAGTTGACCACCACGACTACTCGCCTGTGACATTCGTTGCAGACCGGCTAAGCTCTCCGTTTGACGGTTGGAGCGTCCGCAAAACCAAAGCTTGGCATCCTCATAGCCGGTACTCTGGCGTTCCTCCACAAGCCCCCTGCCCATGCGAATCTGGACGCCGATACGCCGATTGTTGTCTGACTAAACGGGGTGTGTTGCGGCCCCATTTCGCGATTGAGTTTGAGAAAGAGCCGCCCGCTGATTTGCCCACGCTTGTGTTCTCGCGAGACGTGTCTGACTAGAATCGCAGGCGTGACCTCCAGGATGCTTTTTGCTCTGCACGAAGCGGTAAAGGCCTTGATCTATCAGTGATACGCCAAAAATGCCTGTCCGCGCCTAAAAATGAAGACTTCGAACTAGATAATCTCTGATCTCATATAGGTTTACGCTAAAGTTTTCTGCATCTTCGGGTCTAATCATGATGACAAGGCGGCTCGAAAAGACGTGCTCTCTTGAGGCATCCGCAAATGATTGTGCAATTCTCTCTATCATTTTTTTCCGAGGAATTTCGATACGGCCACGGCCTGTCCCGATCACCGGTACTACCAGAGATTGAAGCTCGCCCTTATTGCGAATAAACGCCCACAGATGTGTAAGGGCATCTTCGATCATTCTGATGTTGGACGAAGCGTTTCCATCCTTGTTCAGACGTGACATTGCAACGAAATAGTAGGTTTTTGGCGGCGCGTGCACTCGTGCTACTGTGCCGATTGGGTATTCCTTGGTTTTTCCGGGGGCATCCATTCGATCCTGGAAGCCGCTGTCTTTCAGATCGGCCTCAAGCATTTTGTCAATGAGATCGGTGTTA
>DASXMF010000158.1:0-9493 GCA_036495845.1 Rhizomicrobium sp. | reverse complement strand
AACTCCTCGGGAGAGTCGCCCTTCTCGAGCAAATCCACCATATCGCGCAACCATTTGTAGGCGTTCGCGGCCGCGATATCCTGCTCTTCGACGTGCTCGCGATAACGCCAATGCGCGGCCACGCCGCGCTCGGCCACGTCGTGCATCTGTTCGGTGCGAATCTGCACTTCCACCCGTTGCTGCTCGGGTCCGACGACGGTGGTGTGAATCGAACGGTAGCCGTTGATTTTCGGATTCGAGACGAAATCCTTGAAACGCTCCGGGATCATGTGCCAGTTCGTATGCAACACCCCGAGCGCGCGATAGCAGTCTTCCTCAGTTCCGACGACGACGCGAAATCCGAAGATGTCCGACAAAGCCTCGAAATTGAGCTGCTTGTCCTTGAGCTTGCGCCAGATCGAATAGGGACGTTTCGCCCGGCCCTGCACGACCGCGTTGATACCATGCTTGGCCAACCCACGCCTCAGCTGGCTTGCGATTCGTCCGATGCGCTCGCCCGATTGCGCGTCGAGACGTGCCAGCCTCGTCACGATGGAGTTTCGCGCTTCCGGGTTGAGCTCCGCGAACGCCAGATCCTCCACTTCCTCGCGCAGATTCTGCATGCCTATGCGGCCGGCGAGAGGCGCATAGATATCCAGTGTCTCCTGTGCGATGCGGTGACGCTTTTCGACATCCTGGACGTGGTGGAGCGTGCGCATGTTGTGCAGGCGGTCGGCCAGCTTAACGAGCAAAACGCGAATGTCGTTCGACATCGCCAGCATCAGCTTGCGGAAGTTCTCCGCCTGGCGGGTGCGTTCGGAGAAGGACTCCAGCTTCGAGAGCTTGGTGACGCCGTCGACGAGTTCGGCGATCTCCCTGCCGAATTCCTTCGTCACGTCTTCGAAGGTGACGTGGGTATCTTCGATGGTGTCGTGCAGCAACGCCGTGACGATCGTTGGAACGTCGAGCCTGAGTTCGGCCAGGATCGCGGCCACCTCGATCGGATGCGCGAAATAGGGATCGCCGGAGGCGCGTGTCTGTTCGCCGTGCGCTGTCATGCCGTATTCGTAGGCTCTTTTCAGCAAGGCCTCGTCCGCTTCCGGATCATAGGCTTTCACTCGCTCGACCAGTTCGCCGGGCCGCATGAACCTGCGGTTGCCCTCGGCCGATGCCTCCGCATGCCGCAACGGGCGGATTGCAGGATTCAAATTTTCAGCGGCATGGGTGCCGATGGGAGCGCTCATTGGATCTATGATATAGGAATCCAGTGCGCAAAGGGCGAGACGCGGGTTGAACCCTTGTTAATCCAGCCACGGATGAAACGGACGCCTATTCTTCGTAGTCGGTCGGCTCTTCAGGCTGAGGCTCTGCCCGGCGCTGGGCTTCGGTTGTCAGCGCCCTGAGGAGCTCCTCTTCGGTGACCTGCCGGTATTGCGCGTCCTCCCGCCCGGAATCTTCATCGCCTGGGGTTTCCTCGGGCTCGTCGACTTCGGCGTGCTTCTGGAGACTCCTTATATATTCGTCCCTTACCTCGTCCGGCTTGAGAGACTTGGCGGCGATTTCCCTCAGCGCCACGACCGGATTCTTGTCGCGATCGCGGTCCACCAGTGGATCTGCTCCTCCCGACAGCTGCCGCGCGCGATAGGCGGAGTAGAGCACCAGGTCGAATCGGTTCGACACTTTGTCGACGCAATCTTCAACGGTTACGCGGGCCATTTCGGGTCCTTTGCGGATTCAGGGGCATTTGGCGAGCCGGGGAAAATATAGAAGAGGGCTGCGACACGCAAGCGCGGGTTTGCTTCAATCGCCAGGTTCCGGGGGAACACCCTTGCTGGTCGCTAGGTTGCCCCGCCCGGCAAGCAGAGCTCGCGCCCGTATCCAGGTATGGACGCTGCGCGCCACGAACATCGAGGTCCATAAGACGAGCATCGCGTCGGTTGCGTGGACAAGATCGGTGCCGACACTCAGGCCCAACTTTTCCAGGCCGAGATCGGCTGCGTAGCGAAGTGCAATCAGAGCGAAAATCAGGAGTGCGCCCAACTGGGTCGCACGCGCGGACACGACGCCGCTCTCTTCGTCGAGGCTGAACTCCAGCGTGTGGACCCGGAACCATCCGATCGCCGCACCCAGGGCCGATGCGGCCAGCAACAGGAGAATTACGAGAATTCCGGGTTGATGTTCCCGCTCCAGAGACAGGAGCGTACATGCGAGAAGAAGGGTCGGAAAAATCCACAATCGCTGGACGCGAATCGTCCTCGGCTTCTGGGCGCGCAATGCGCGCCGTAAAAAAATCGCCGCTATCAGAAGCGGCAGCAGATAGGGCGAGAGCGCGTTCCAGTCCATCGCCGACAAAAAGCTCTATCGGTCCGGCAACCTCCTAATCTCCGCTGCTCGTTGGGGCAAGGCGGCAATCAATGCGTTCACGCTCCGGCCCGAGACAGGGTGGCGCCATTGCGGTGCGACGTCCGAGAGTGGAACAAGAACGAACCCACGCTCCTGAAGGCGCGGATGCGGCAATATCGGCGGACCCGCCTCAACTCGACCTTCGTAATCCAGAAGATCGAGATCGAGGGTGCGTGGAGCATTTTGTTGCGATTGGATGCGGCCATGAGCCACTTCAATCTGACGCATTGCGGCAAGCAGGCCCGCTGGTGGCAGCTCCGTCGCTATGCTCGCGACGGCATTCACGAAAGGAGGATCGGCAGGATCAGGCCACGCGCTGGTCGCATAGAATGACGATACGGCGCGAACAGTGATTTTCCGGCGCGGGAGTTCACGCAAAGCCGCCCGCATCGTCGCCTCGGGCGCTCCCGCCTGTGATGGCAAATTCGCTCCGAGGGCTATCAAAATCATTTAACCTCATACCGGAGCACTTGCACCTGCTTCCGGATACCCTAGAACGGACCAAATGATTGTGAATAAGCTCATTGGCAACAGGAGAAATTGGAATGCTGTTCTATCCCCAGGAAAAGCTCGCATTGTTCATCGACGGCGCCAATCTCTACGGTGCAGCCAAGGGCCTCGCATTCGATATCGATTACAAGCGCCTCCTTGAGTTGTTTGCGCGCAAAGGCGTTCTGGTCCGGGCATTCTACTACACTGCCGTTGCTGAAGATCAGGAATTCTCGCCTTTGCGTCCGCTCGTCGATTGGCTCGACTATAACGGCTTCACCGTGGTTACCAAGCCACTCAAGGAATTCACCGACAGTCAGGGCCGCCGGCGCGTCAAAGGCAATATGGACATCGAGCTCGCCATCGACGTTATGGAAATGGCGGATGTTGTCGACCATATTGTCGTCTTTTCCGGCGACGGCGATTTTCGCCGTCTGGTCGAAGCCGCGCAGAAAAAGGGACGCCGAGTCAGCGTCGTGTCCACGATCCGCACGCAGCCGCCAATGATTGCCGACGAATTGCGGCGTCAGGCGGACAACTTCATCGAGCTTGAGGAACTGAAACCGATGATCATGCGCGAGGGAGGACCCCGCTCGACCCAGGCCGTTCAACAGCAGACAAATCACTTCGCCCAGAGCGCCTGAACGGACCATCCCGGAGGTGGGACGACATGCAAGGAGCCTGCGAACCGCCGCGAGATTGTCCCCTTTGTCCCCGTCTCGTCCGGTTTCGCGAGGCCAATCGTAAGGCTTATCGAGCCTACTACAATGATCCGGTGCCAGGCTTCGGGGACGCGAACGCGCGCCTGCTCATCGTTGGTCTCGCCCCCGGGCTGCACGGAGCCAATCGCACGGGCCGGCCGTTTACCGGCGATTACGCGGGCGACCTGCTCTATTCATCCCTGCTTCGCCAAGGACTTGCGCGCGGCGTTTACCAGGCGCGTGCAAATGATGGGTTGGAGCTGGTCGATTGTGCAATCACCAATGCCGTGCGCTGCGTTCCGCCGGAAAACAAGCCGCTTACACTTGAAATTGGAACCTGCCGGCAATTCCTCTCGGCGCAGCTTGCCGCGATGCGAAAATTGCGCGCGGTATTGACGCTCGGACGCATCGCGCACGAGACGGTTCTCAGGGCGCTGAATGTACCCCTGCGCTCACTACCTTTCACCCACGGAAGACAAGGCAGGGTGGGCGCGTTGATGCTCGTCGCGAGCTATCATTGCTCGCGCTACAATACCAACACCGGAGTCCTGACACCGCAGATGTTCGACGACGCGCTCGCCGCCGCGAAAGAGGCAGCGACCGCGCAATAAGCAGCTTTTCGCCGCCCGGTCAGCCCTTTGCGCGCAGGAGCCGCGCCCGTGAACGCGCCCAGTCGCGAGCCTTCTCGGTTTCCCTCTTGTCGTGCAGCTTCTTGCCGCGCGCGACACCAAGCTCGAGCTTCGCCACGCCTTTGGCATTGAAGTAGACCTTGAGCGGGATCAGCGTCATGCCCTCGCGCTGGACCGCGGCGGCGAGTCTGCGGCCTTCCTTCTTGTGCACCAGGACTTTTCGGGGCCGTCGCGGCTCGTGATTGAACCGGTTCGCCATCGCGTATTCGGGGATGTAGGAATTTATGAGAAATATCTCGCCGTCTTTCGCCTGGGCGTACGATTCCGCGATGGTCGCACTTCCTTTCCTCAGCGCCTTCACCTCCGAACCCATGAGGGCCAGCCCGGCTTCAAGGGTCGATTCGATGGCGTAGGCATGGCGGGCCTTGCGATTGTCAGCCACCACGCGCCTTTCGGGCTCGTCCTTCTTCTTTCGAGTCATGAGCCGTTCATGGCGTGGCCGTGGCGGGTTGTACACCTACGGCTTTCAATGCGGCGCGCACGCGTTCCCTGCCAGCCTCGCTTGCCGGCACGATCGGCAGTCGCACCTCGTCGCTGCAACGGCCGAGAAGCGAAACGGCGTACTTTACCGGTGCCGGGCTCGGCTCGCAGAACAGGGCATCGTGCAGCGGCATCAGCTGATCCTGGAGCGCGAGCGCCGCAGCAAAATCGCCGCGCATGCACGCGTCCTGGAATTTCGAGCACAATGCGGGGACCACGTTTGCAGTGACCGAGATGCACCCATGTCCTCCGTGTGCCATGTAGCCAAGCGCCGTAACATCCTCCCCCGACAACAGACGAAAGGCCTTGCCGCAGGCGGTGCGCTCGCGACTTGGTCGCGCCAGATTGGCGGTTGCATCCTTGACGCCCACGATGTTTGCGATTCTCGAAAGCCGCTCCATCGTTTCCACGGAAATCTCAACGGCGCTGCGGCTGGGAATGTTGTAGAGCACGACCGGGATGTCGGCTGCTTCCGCAACCGCGGCAAAGTGGCGGTAGAGACCCTCTTGCGACGGCCTGTTGTAGTAGGGTGCAACAGATAGCACCGCGTCCGCGCCGACCGCGCGGGCGTGCCGCGCCAACGCCACCGCTTCCTTCGTCGAATTCGAGCCCGCACCCGCGACCACGGGGATGCGCCCCCCTGCGGCCTCGACGCAAACCTCGACAACCCGCATGTGCTCTTCGTGGCTCATCGTCGCGGATTCGCCTGTAGTCCCTGCCGGAACGAGGCCGTGCGAGCCCTCCGTGACATGCCAGGCAACGAGTCCGCGAAGAGCTGCCTCGTCAACGGCTCCGTCGCGAAATGGCGTGACGAGAGCGGGCATGGAGCCCTTCAGGCGGTCTCGCGCGTTGCGCATTGGGACTCCGCTGCGTTGTTGCGTCAAAATAGCTCCCGCGCGAACGCTGCGGCAAGCTGCGATCTCTGGCAAATCATCTGCCGCGCCACTATCGTCCATTCGATCCGAGTCACCAAAAAATCTGGCCCGTTCGCGCAAGAGAATGAAAATCTGGACTGCACTGGCCGCGTCGTCGGCCATCGCTTTCATCGTCGCGGCAGCCGCGGCGCAGACAGGCGCGCCCCCGACGACCACGGGCGCTTCATCCTCTTTGCCGCCGGGTCTGATCCGGCAGGGCGGCGTAGTGATGATGCGACCTGTATCGGAGTCGGATCAGAGGCCTCTGGGGGCCACAATTTTTGAGGGCGAACGACGGACAGCATCGGTCGGCTTCCTGAGCGCTTCCGATCACGAGATATTCAGCCGTGCGGTCGAGGCGGCTATCCGGGGCGACTGGGCCGCAGCGCGCGGGCTTGCCGACCAGGGCCGCGATCCCACAGCTCGCCTCATCATCGAATGGGCTTATCTGCAGGATCGGAACGGAGGTGCCCCGTTCGACCAGATTGCTCAATTCCTGAAAAATCGCCCCGAATGGCCCGGCCGCAAACGGCTGCTTGCCTCCGCGGAAAAGGCGATGGCCCCCAACATGGACCCTCAGGCAGTGATCGCCTGGTTCGGAGATCGTCGGCCCGAGACGGGAATGGGCAAAATCAGGCTCGGCGAGGCACTGATTACGACCGGCTCGGTCGCGTCGGGACGGGAATGGATCCGGCAAGCCTGGGCCGAAGACAATTTCGAGCCGGATCAGCAAGTCTACGTGATCTCGCGGCACGGCGATCTCCTGGCGCCGGAACTGGATCGCGAGCGGCTTGATATGCTGTTTGCCCACAACGAGCTTTCGGAAGCCAAAAACCAGACCGCGCGCGTCAGTCCCGATGTGCAACGCCTGGCGAGTGCTCGGCTACTCCTGCGCAGCGATCCAGCGCGCGGCGAAGCGGAAGCGTCCGCGTTACCCGCAGCCATGCGCAACGATCCCGGTCTATTGTTTGACGAGGTCAAGGTTCTGCGCCAGCGCAACGAGATCGCGCAAATTTCGACTTTCCTGTTCCGGGTTCCGATACGCGAACTGGCCAAACTCGATCCGGGGCGATGGTGGACGGAACTCAATCTTGATGTGCGCGCTGCCCTGCAGGACGGGCTCTACCTTGAAGCCTACACATTGGCCGCCGGCGCGGAGCTGCCACCTGATTCGAGCGAGTATGCCGAAAGCGAGTTCCTGGCAGGATGGATCGCCTTGCGGGAGTTGAACGAGCCTCGGCGAGCACTTGTTCACTTTGAGAATTTGGCACATGCGGTCTCGCGGCCAATCAGCCGCGCGCGTGCCCGCTATTGGGCGGGACGGGCCCGCGAGGCTTCCGGCGATATGAGCGGCGCGTGGCAGGAATATCGGGCGGCGAGCGAAGATCCGGAGACCTACTATGGCCAGCTGGCGCTGACGAAAATTTCGGCAGCCCCACCTCTCCATATCAGGTCTGCCGCCGCCGACGCGGCCGACCTACACACATCGTATGAACGCGAAGAGCTGACACGGGCCATCCATATCCTCGCTGATCTTGGCCTCGAAAGCGCGCTGCGCGAATTTGCCCTGCAGGACGCCGATGTCCGGCAGGATGCCGCACATGTGAAGGCCCTGGCGGAGGACCTTACGCGCATCGGTTTTCGCGAGATCGCGGTTCGCGTAGCGAAGGAAGCGAGTTACACGGGAATTCGACTTCCGGAATTTTCGCATCCGGTAATCGTCGTTCCGCGCTATGCGGGACCAGGTACCGAGCCAGAAACTGCGCTGGTGCTTTCCATTATCCGTCAGGAAACCGAGTTCGATCCCGACTCCGTGAGCGGTGCCGGCGCACGCGGCATCATGCAGCTGATGCCCGACTCGGCACGGCACGATGCCGGACTTGCCGGGCTGAGCTACAGCTTCCAGGATTTGGTCGGAAGCTCCTCCTACAACATGGAGCTGGGCATGACCGAGCTCGCCGGAGATCTCACGGAGTGGAACGGTTCGTACGTGCTTGCGGCGGCTTCCTACAATGCGGGCCGCGGCAACGTGCGCAAATGGATCGCCGCATTCGGAGATCCGCGCGGCGGACGGACGGATCCCGTCGATTGGGTCGAACGGATTCCTTTTAGTGAGACACGAAACTATGTGCAGCGGGTGCTGGAAAACGTCCAGGTGTACCGCGACCGCCTGGCGGGCCGCAGCGAGCCGCTACGCATTCTGTCCGATCTTTATCGTCCACTCGCCCCGCAGAATGCGGTCTTGCCCTATGTGGCGTCGGAAAGCGCGGTCCCGACTTCTGCATCCGTGCCGAAGCCACCCCTCGAACCGGAGCATCCTTCGACGGAACCGGCGAACACTGCGCCATCCGGCCCAACCGCTCCCACAATACCTGTCCAGCCACCGACGCCACGGTTCAAGCCCGCGGCGGTGACGACCTCGTCACCGGAAGAATGAAAGCCACTCCCGGGCCATTCGCTGCGCTTCTGCGATCTGGTTCGAATTCATTTCCCGGGAAATCTGGGCGCGCCAGCTTTTTGCAATCTCGCTGCCTTTCATCGCGGCAAGATTGAACCATTTGTGGGCGGCAATGTAGTCGACATCGACGCCCTGACCGGTTGAGTAGGCCAATCCGAGATTGTAGAGCGCGTCCGCCCGCCCCTTTTTTGCGTCGCACTCGAACTGCGAAAGTGAATCGACATCAATGCAAGCCATTTCCGCCCCCTTGAAACAGGCCAACCAACGGCCTGCCCTACGCCAGCGCACGAGACTTCGTTGCACGCGGGACTAGCATCATGCCGGATAACCTAAGGAGCGGTTAACGGCGGCATATGTCGCGTAACGCTATCGCCCAACACGGGCGGGAGGCTGGCTATTTCGGTTCGGCGCGTCAGGCGAGAGCCGAGCCGCCGAGCGAAGGAGCGATCAGGGGAAAAAGCAGGATCGAAGTTGCAGATTGGAAGTCGGGAACCGGTCGGGTAACGCCATGAAAACGGATGGGACCGGTTTATGGGCTTGGCCGCGGCCGCCGGACGTGTGCTTGTGCACTTGCCCGCGGCCGCGGCCTCAGCCTTGACCATCAGATGTCCTACATCGCAGCGGGTGCAGGAGCGGCCTTTTTTACACGGCGGCGCGCTTTGCGCTTCGCCGGTTTCTTTGCGGCCTTACGGCGGGTCTTTCTCGCCGCGCCTCGCGCACCGGCCTTGCGAACGGTACGCTTCTTGGCTTTCACCTTCCTCTTCGACTTCTTCTTTGCAGTCATTGGCATGTGAAACGACTCCTCTACGATTTTCAGGCTGTGCGAATCGCACCCCCGAAATGCCAAGAATATGAGGGGGTTGCGTTAACGAAGCAATAGCGGCTCCCCGCGCGCGATTCCCTCCCCTCCGCGGAAATTCACGAATCCCTTTATTTTATTGGGTTCCAGACGTTCGTCAGTATACTGACGTATTCTCCTGCCGCATCCGCCGCGCCACGTCAACGGCTTGCAAATGTGCGAATCACCCCTCCTGGGGGATTCGGAGACGCGCTCTCAGGAGCGAGTTGACGGCCTGCGGATTCGCTTTTCCGCTCGTCTCCTTCATCACTTGACCAACGAACCAGGCTGCCAGTTTCGGTTTCGATCTGAGTTCTTCGACCTTGTCCGGATGGGATGCGATCACGCTTTCGATCGCCCGCTCGATGGTCGCGGTGTCGGTGACTTGCGAGAGCCCGCGTTCGGCGACGACGGACCCTGGATCGCCTCCCTCTCGCCAGACGATGTCGAGCAGGTCCTTTGCGATCTTGCCTGAGATCGTCGAATCCGCGACCAGCCGTAGAATGGCATTGTTGGAAGCGGCGGGGACGGGACAGTCCGAC
>DASXMF010000157.1:0-9480 GCA_036495845.1 Rhizomicrobium sp. | reverse complement strand
GGCCGATCAATCCACGGCTCTGCGCGCCGTCACCGACTCGCACGGCTATGCGATCTATCAGGAAAAGCAGCATGCCGGTCTCGAATTGAAAGACCGCACGGGCTCGCCGCTGTACCAGGCGAGCTATCCCGAACGATCGTTTGACAGGTTCGATTCCATTCCGCCGCTGGTGACCCGCACACTGCTCTTCATCGAAGACAAGGATCTGCTCGAGAAGAATTATCCCGATTACAATCCAGCCGTCGATTGGAAGCGGTTCCTGCAGGCGTCCGCCGGCTGGGCGGGCGGATGGCTCAACCCGCGTCTGAGGCACGGCGGCGCAAGCACGCTGGCGACGCAAACCGAAAAATTCCGGCACTCGCCCGGCGGGCGAACGCAAGGCGCGCTCGAAAAACTTCGCCAGATGGATGCCGCCGCTTTGCGCGCCTATCTCGGCGGACCCGAGACCCTTGCCGCCCGCGAGCAGATCATGACCACTTATCTCGATTCCACGCCGCTCGGTTCGCGGCCCGGGTATGGCGAGATCATCGGCATCGGCGACGGGTTGCGGGTCTGGTACGGGACTGAACTGGGCGAGGCCAACCGGGTGCTCTCCGATCCGAATTTCCGCGATATCGCGCGCAAGGCCGAAATCTACAAACAGGTGCTGAGCCTGCTGCTCGCCGAGAGGCGTCCCGCCTGGTACCTGACCGAGGACCATCACGCGCTCATGTCTCTGACGAATTCCTATCTCCACCGTCTGGCCGCGAAGGGAGTGATCGACCGCACGCTGTACGATGCCGCGCTCGAGGCGCCGCTTCCGTTCCGTCCCCAGGCGCCCGCGCCCGCACCGGTATCCTACGTCGGACGCAAGGGCGCCGACGCCATTCGCACCGAATTGCTGAATCTGCTCGGTGCGCACAGTTTTTACGATCTCGATCACATCGATCTCGGTGCCACCAGCACGATCGATCTGGCTGCCCAGAAGCGTGTGACCGATTTCCTCGCGCGATTGCGCGACCCCGAGCAGGTGAAGGCTCTGGGGCTGGAGGGCAAGGATCTTCTGGGCGGCGGCGATCCGGCCCTCGTGAACTACAGTGTCGTGCTTTACGAGCACACCGCCGGCCACAATCTCGTGCGCGTGCATGCGGACAGCATGGACCAGCCGTTCGACCTGAACTCGGGAGCGAAGCTGCAGCTCGGTTCGACCGCCAAGCTGCGCACGCTGATCAACTATCTGGAGATCATATCGCGTCTGCGCGATCGGTTTGCCGGTCTTCCTGCTGGCAAGCTGAAAGGCCTGGCATCGCAGGCGGCCGACCCGCTGTCGCAATGGGCTCTGACCTGGTTGGCGCAGGCGCGGGACCGCCGACTGCAGCCTATGCTCGACGCGGCCATGCAGCGGAAATATTCGGCGGGAACGGGCGAGGGTTTCTTCACCGGCGGCGGCCTGCACAGCTTTCATAATTTCAAGAAATGGGAGGATTACGGCCAGCCCACCGTCGAAATGGCGTTTGCAAACTCCGTGAACCTCGCTTTCGTGCGCATCCTGCGCGACATCGAGCGCTACTACGTCGCCCAGGATCATCTGGGCGGCGCGCTCGACGACCAGCCGGGCGACGCGGCGCGAAAAGCCTTTTTGCAGCGTTTCGCCGACCAGGAAGGCCGCACCTTCCTTACCAAATTCATCCGTGAATTTCGCGGGCTCGACTCGTCGCAGCGGCTTTCGGTTCTCGCCCGCAAAACCGGGCCCTATGCGCGGCGGCTGACCGTCGTCTTCCGCTCCGTGCATCCCGCGGCGAGCGTCGAGGATCTTCGCGCGTTCCTGATGCGCGAGACCCATGGCCGGCTCGTGCTCGAGCAACCGCTGGAGAAACTGTACGATGCCTATGGCGTCGATCGCTTTTCGCTCGAAGACCGGGGATATCTGAGCCATGTCCATCCGCTCGAACTGTGGCTCGCCGTCTGGCTCGAGCAGCATCCGAACGCCACGCGCGCCGACATTCTTAAGGCGAGCACGGCCGTGCGCCAGGAGGTGTATGGTTGGCTGTTCAAGACGCACAACATGCACAAGCAGAACTGGCGCATCCGCGTGCTGGTGGAGCAGGACGCCTTCAGGCGCATCACCGCGGATTGGCGCCGCCTCGGCTATCCGTTCGCCCATCTCGTGCCCTCGCTCGCCACCGCGATCGGCACTTCGGGCGACCGGCCCGATGCCCTGGCGCAGCTCATGGGCATCATCGTCAACAATGGCGTGCGTCAACCGACCGTCGACATCCGCAACCTGCAGTTCGCCGCCGGCACGCCCTACGAAACCGACATGTCGGCCGGCCACGACAAAGCGGTCCGCGTGCTGCCGGCCGAGATCGCGGTGACGGTACGCCGCGCATTGGGCGACGTGGTTCTCGAGGGCACCGGCAAGCGTATTCAGAGCGCCTATCATGCGGCGGACGGCAGCCCGCTCGTCTTGGGAGGAAAGACGGGTACGGGCGACAACCGCTTCGACAGTTTCAGTGCCGCCCACGCGCTGATCGAATCCCGCGTCGTCGACCGCACCGCCACCTTCGTGTTCTATCTGGGCGACCGTTTCTTCGGCACCATCACCGCCTATGTGCCGGGCCGCAAGGCCGGCCAATTCCACTTTACGAGCGCGATCGCCGTCCAGCTTCTCAAGACGATGGCGCCGCAAATCCAGCCGCTGTTCGAACGGCCGGCAGCGAACAGTTGAGTGATTTCACCGATCCGCGAAGAAGGGCCGTTGCAGTGTCTCTCCCTCAGCTTTCGGCTAGTGCATTCTCGTAAGCCTGTGACGCGGCGAGCCAACGCGCCTCGGCGTCGGAGAGCGCGCGCACCACTGCAGCGCGCTGCCTGGATATCTGCGAGGCTCTGGACGGGTCCCGTGAATGCAAATCCGGCTCGGAGAGCGCCGCATCCATATCTGCGATGCTGCGCGTCAACCGCACGATCTCCTGCTCCGCGGTTGACGCCTCGTCCTTGAGCGGTTTGAGCTGCGCGCGGCGCGCCGCGCCGCTCTTGCGCGTCACGTTCCTACGGGCGGAACCCTCGCGCTTCTCCCTGGCGGGCGAGAGGATTTGCCGGCGGTAATCTTCCAGGTCGCCGTCGAAGCTTCTCACGGTTCCCTCCGCCACCAGCAACAACCTGTCCACCGTCGCTTCGATGAGCCGGCGATCGTGACTGACGAGAACGACGGCGCCGCCGAAATCGTTGAGCGCCGCGAGCAATTGTTCGCGCGCGTCGATATCAAGATGGTTGGTCGGTTCGTCGAGGATGAGCAAATTCGGCGCATCGATGGTCGCCAGCGCCAGCATCAGCCGGGCGCGTTCCCCGCCGGAGAGCTGACCGACCTTCGTCAATGCCTTGTCGCCCGACAATCCGAAGCCCGCGAGCTGGGTGCGCAATTCGCGTTCGGAACGCCGCGGGCGCAGATGTGCGAGCGTCTGCAGCGGCGTCAGCGCGCCCTCCAGCTCCTCGAGCTGGTGCTGGGCGAAAAAACCGGGAGCGAGCTTGCGCGCGCGCACCATCTCGCCCGCGGAATGTTCGAGCTTGCCGGCGAGCAGCTTTGCCAGAGTCGATTTGCCGTTGCCGTTTTGTCCGAGCAGCGCGATCCGATCCTCGGGGTCAAGGCGCAGAGAAACGTTTTCGAGCACCGGCCGGCCAGGCTCGTAGCCCACGGCAATGCCGTCGAGCGAGAGGAGAGGCGGGCTTGCGGGCGAGGGTTCCGGAAGACGAATGGGCGCGACGTGCTCGTCGAGCGGCACATCGATGGGTTTCAGACGGGCAATCATCTTGAGCCGGCTTTGCGCTTGGCGCGCCTTGCTTTGCTTGTAGCGGAAGCGATCGACGAATTCCTGCATGTGCCGGCGCGCGGCTTCCTGCTTCTTCGCGAAAGCCGCGTCGAGCGCGCGCTGCGACTCGCGCGTTTCGGCGAATGTCTCGTAATTGCCGCTGTAGAGCGTGAGGCGGCCGCGCTCGAGATGCAGGATGAACTCCGCCAGCGCATCGAGAAGATCGCGGTCGTGGCTGACGATGATCACCGTGCCCCGATAGCGGCGAAGATAGTCCTCGAGCCACAGCACGCCTTCGAGATCGAGATAATTGGTCGGCTCGTCGAGCAGCAGCAGATCGGGCGCCGAAAAGAGAATGCTGGCGAGCGCGACGCGCATGCGCCAGCCGCCCGAGAATTCCCTGCACGGACGCAGCTGCTCGGCCGCAGAGAAACCCAGGCCCGCGAGGATCGACGCGGCGCGCGCGGGAGCCGAATAGGCGTTGATCGCCTCGAGGCGCGCATGAATTTCGCCCAACCGGTGTCCGTCGCGTTCGGTCAGGGATTCGTCGAGCAGGCGCAGGCGCTCGCTGTCCGCCGCCAGTACGGTGTCGATGAGGCTTACGTCGCCTCCGGGCGCTTCCTGCGCGACGCTGCCGGTGCGCCAGCCCGCCGGTTGCGTAATCTCGCCGCCGTCCGCTGCCGCCTCGCCGAGGATGAGCCTGAGCAATGTCGATTTGCCGGCGCCGTTGCGGCCCACAAGCCCGATCCTGCGGCCTGCCGGCAGATGAGCGTTGGCGCCGCTCAGGATTTCGCGCCCGGCAATCCGGTAGGTGAGATTTTCGATCGACAACATCGGCGGCGGGAGTCCGGCAAAACCCGGCTTCTAGCACGTCTTGCGATGCAGCAAAGCCGCTTCTATAAGGCGCGCGCCCTTCAAATTCGAAAATGGAGCAGCACTATGGCGATCGAGCGGACGCTGTCGATCATCAAGCCGGACGCGACAAAGCGCAATCTTACGGGAAAGATCGTAGCGCGTCTCGAGGAAGCAGGCCTTCGCGTGGTGGCGCAGAGACGCATGCGTCTTTCCCTCGGCGAGGCGGAAGCCTTCTACAATGTGCACAAGGAGCGGCCATTCTTCGGCAGCCTGGTCGAATTCATGAGCTCCGGCCCCGTCGTCGTGCAGGTGTTGGAGGGCGAGAACGCGATCGCCCGCTATCGCGACGTCATGGGCGCAACGGACCCCGGCAAAGCCGCGCCGGGCACCATCCGCAAGGATTTCGCCGAATCGATCGAAGCCAATTCCGTGCACGGATCGGACTCCGTGGAGACGGCCATGCACGAGATCCGGTTCTTTTTCTGCGAACTCGAAATCGTCGGTTGAGAGCCGTGACGGCCGGTAAACTCGTTGTCGTCACCGGCGCGACCTCCGGCATCGGCCAGGTCGCGGCGGAACGGCTTGCCGCCGGGGGCGCACGCATCGTTTTCGTCGCGCGCGACAAAGACCGCGGCGCGGCAACGCTGGAACGCCTCCGCGAAATCGCGCCGGACACCGGTCACACGGCCTATTACGCCGACCTGTCGCGCCATGCGGAGATGAAGCGCGTCGCATCGGAGATCGCGGAGAAGGAGCCGCAGATCGATGTTCTCGTCAACAATGCCGGCGCGCTTTTCAATTCACGCGTTCTGACCGAAGACGGTCTCGAAATGACTTTCGCGCTCAATCATATGAGTTATTTCGTGATCACCAATCTCTTGCGTCCGCGACTGAAGCCCGGCACGCGTATCGTGTCGACCGCGTCGGACGCCCACAAGGGCGCGAAGCTCGATTTTGCGGATTTGCAGTCGGCGCGGAATTACGGCGGTTTCCGCGTCTATGGCCGCTCGAAACTCTGCAACATCCTTTTTACGCGCGAGCTTGCGCGGCGCCTGAAGGGAACAGGCGTGACGGCCAATTGCCTGCATCCGGGATTTGTCGCTACTCGATTTGGCGATCGCTCAGGAGGCGTCCTGTCGATGGCCGTGCGCGCCGCAAAGAACTTTGCGATCACGCCAGAGCAGGGCGCGCAGACGATCGTCTACCTGGCTTCATCTCCCGAGGTGGCCGAGATTTCGGGAGGATATTTCTACAAGTGCCGGCCCGAAACGCCCACGGCTGAAGCGCAGAACGATGGCGACGCACTAAGGCTGTGGGAAGCATCCGCCAAGCTCTCCGGCATCGCGGCTTAGGTGCCCGGTGTCGATGGTCCGGGACACATAGGAAGATTTAGCGCGGAGGACGCGGAGCCCTTCGACAAGCTCAGGGTGAGGAATAGTTTGGATAGCCTCATGCTGAGCTTGTCGAAGCATGTGCTGCCTCTGCGCTAAGATATTCTCGTGTCACTCATCTCTGGATTCTGGAATGAGCGCAGGCCGCTATTTGTCCGGTTCGAGCTTGTGCGCGTCGGCCAGTTTTTCGGAGCGCCGCTTTTCGGCCTTCGCGACTTCGCGAAGCCTCTTCGGTGTACCGTGGATTCCACGATTGGCTGCAGCCGATTTTTCCTCGGTGTCGCGCGCCTTCGCTTTTTTTGCGCGGCGCAGGTTTACAACTTCACCCATGGGTTCTCCCGACTCCACGTATAACACCAATACCTGCAACCTGTGGAGCTAACCCCTGTCTGTCATGGCCCGCGCACGCGGGCCATCCAGGTGGAAGCGACGATGTGCTTGAAATTGAACAAGAACCAACGCGTGAATTCGAGACGCTTTGCAGATCTCATCTGGGTGGCCCGCTCTTCGGCGGGCCATGACAATAGTGGGAGAACACGGGTCAGCACTTCGGCCCCCCGGATATAATTCACTCCGGCCGCGGCGGTGCAGCAGAATGCGACGCGGCGGAAAGAGCGGCAAGCCTGAGTGCGCTCGCGAGCGGCCGGGCTGCGCGCGCAGCGTCGATGCCGGCGACAAAGGCCGAAAGGGTTCGGCCCGTGCGATGCGACTCCCGTTCGAGTACCGTCCAGAATTCCGGTTCGAGCGCCACGCTGGTGCGGTGGCCGGCAATGCTGAAGGAGCGCTTCCGCAGGTGCCGAGGCGTCTCCGGCTCAGCGGCCACCGGCGGAATCTGCCGTTGGATGCACCATCTCCTCGGCGCGGACGAGACGGTCGAACTCCTCCGCCGTGACGAAGCCGAGCTTTACGGCTTCTTCGCGCAAGGTTGTCCCGTTCTTGTGCGCGGTCTTGGCGACCAATGCGGCTTTGTCGTAGCCGATCTTCGGCGCGAGCGCGGTGACCAGCATGAGTGAGCGCTGCAGAAGCTCGGCGATGCGCCCCCGGTTGGCTTCGATCCCCTTGACGCAATGCTCGGTAAAGCTCGCGGCGGCGTCGCCCAGGAGCCGGATGGATTGAAGAAGATTGAAGATCAGCACCGGCTTGAAGACGTTCAGCTCGAAATTGCCCTGGCTGCCCGCGACGCTGATGGTCGTGTGATTGCCCATCACCTGCGTGCAGACCATGGTGAGGGCTTCGCACTGGGTCGGGTTGACCTTGCCGGGCATGATGGAAGACCCGGGCTCGTTCTCGGGCAAATGCAATTCGCCGAGGCCCGAGCGCGGGCCGGAGCCCAGAAGTCTGACATCCTGGGCGATCTTGAACAGAGATGCGGCAACCGTATTCAGCGCTCCCGACATTTCGACGACGGCATCGTGCGCGGCCATCGCTTCGAATTTGTTGGGCGCGGTGACGAAGGGAAGTCCGGTCGCGGCGGCCACCTCGCGCGCGAACAATTCGGGAAATTCCGGCGGACAATTCAATCCTGTGCCGACCGCGGTGCCTCCCTGCGCCAGCTGGCACAGGCGCGGTAGGGCTGCTTCGATCCGCTCCACGCCATAGGCGACCTGCGTCGCGTAGGCGGAGAATTCCTGGCCCAGCGTGACCGGCGTCGCGTCCTGCAGATGCGTGCGTCCGACCTTGACGATGTCCATGAATGCTTCAGTCTTTTCGCCGAGCGCTTCCCGCAATTTCGCCAGTCCCGGCAGGAGCACGCGGTGAATTTCCGCGACCGCAGCGATATGCATTGCCGTGGGAAAGCAGTCATTCGAAGATTGACTCTTGTTGACATGATCGTTCGGGTGCACGGGCGATTTCGAGCCCATCGTCCCGCCGAGGATCTCGATGGCGCGATTCGCGATCACTTCGTTGGCGTTCATATTGGTCTGCGTGCCCGACCCGGTCTGCCACACGACCAACGGGAAGTGATCGTCGAGTTTGCCCTCGGCCACCTCCTGCGCGGCCAGGATGATCGCTTCGCCGCGCATGTCGTCGAGCTGACCGAGGGCCAAGTTGACGCGCGCGGCGGCGCGTTTGACCACGCCGAGCGCATGAATGAGGGCGGGCGGCATGCGTTCGCCGCCGATTCGGAAGTTTCGGCGCGAGCGTTCCGTCTGTGCGCCCCAGTAACGATCCTGCGGCACCTCGATCGGGCCGAACGAGTCGGTTTCCATGCGTGTTTGCGTCATAGGCCCGGGAAGTTTTCGGCGGCGCTCATTTCTTGCGGAAAGAATCGAGACTGACAACCTCTCCGGGCGCGGCCGGCTTCTCTGGCTCGTTCGACGGGCTGTTGAAGGCGCCGATGGCGGGACGCGCCGCCTGGCCGGGGTCGTTTACCGGTTCGGGCTGGAAGTTCAACCCGAACTGAACGCCAGGATCCACGAAAGCCGTCAACGCGCCAAACGGAATCGCGAGCGTGGCGGGAATCTTTCGAAAAGAAAGAGTTACCTCGAAGTGATTCTCCTTCACCTTGAGACCCCAGAACTGGTGTTGGAGGATGATCGTCATTTCATCGGGATATTGCTCGAGCAGAAATTCCGGGATCTCGACTCCCGGAAAGCGGGTGCGAAAGGAAAGCCGGAAATGGTGGGCTCCGACGAGACCCTGCTTTTCGACGTGCTTCAGCGCGCCACGGACGACGTTGCGCAGCGCCGTGTCGGTCAGAGCCTTGTAGCCGATGAAGTCCTTGGTCATGGAAACCACTGCCGCATGCCTTGAGACTAAGCGCGCCGAACCGCGAGTCAATCGAAAGAATTGTGCATTTTTCCCTGCGCTAGTTGGCGAACTGTTCCGTGTGTTCCGGCATTGGAGCTATGGATATTTTTTCGTGCCAGCCGATCGCAACGCAAGGGCAGGGCTATCGCATTTGCACGCGGAGAAGCGGAGACGCCGAGCAGAATCGCCAGGCCGCGGATTTAAGCCGGGGCAAGACGCGCCAAAAAGTAAGAATCACCACAAAGACACGAAGGACACCAAGAGTCGCGCGTGACCCAATGCGCCGCGCGCGCGAGCCGCGGCGTGACGCGCGCAAAGAAAAAGCGTGTCATTCCCGCGCCCCGGTCCGCGCGTAGCGCGGCCGGAGCATAAACTCCAGCGGGAACCCAGTTCGTAAAGTGTCGAAAGGGAGGCGCGACGCCGATATCATCTTTTCGGCGCTGCGGACTCTGGGTCCCGGCTTTTGCCGGGATGACACGCATTGGAATCAGGACCTTGGCGTCCTGGCGTTTCGACTTTCTTCATAGTGGCGGGCGAGGGCGAAATCGGCGTGAGGAAAGTGGGGAGCTTCTGTTGCCCGGTGCTCCCCGAAACCGCGCTTGCCTAATTAGGCAGCGAGGGCCATTTCGTTATCGTTGGCACCTGTACGATCGGCCCGATAACGGCGGATACCATACCGAGCAAAAGGACAGCCTTTA
>DASXMF010000156.1:0-7433 GCA_036495845.1 Rhizomicrobium sp. | reverse complement strand
GGCGCGGGATAGCTGGTGTGGTTCTCGTAAGTGACGCCGAAATCGAGATCGCCCAGCGGCATCCAGACCCCCTCGCCGCTCCAGCGCACATGGATCACCTTGCTGACGAAGGGCATTGCCTTCTTGAACGCCGCGCAGGTCTTTGGCGCAGCCTCCTCCTCAAAGCGGGCCCCAAAGGTGAAATCGCCAGCGCGAATGATCAGTTGGCTCATCAAATCCTTCCTATTGGTCGCGGCGGTCGTAGGACCAGCCGAAAATCCCGCTACGCGTCGTTTCCTGTTGCGGCGCAGGTGCAGGCGGCGGCGGTGCCGTCTCCTCGATCCTGGTTTGCGGCGGGGCAGGAATGGTGTCGCATTTCATCGAATAGACCAGATCGCCATTGGCGGTGCGGCCGATCGGCGCGCAAAGGTCGGCGCGTGACGCCGCATTCTTCGGCGTCAATTTGGTCTGCGCCGACGCCGGGACGGACAGCAGCGTGGCGGCGGCCAGAAGGAAGGTGATGATCGGTTTTTGCATCGATTCCACTCGCGACAGGCCCACATTCAAGCGGATCACGGCAGCGAAGTCTATCGGTCCGGCTGCCAAATCTTTAGCCGAAAATTGCCCGATCCGGGCTATCTCAAGCGGTCCATCGCTACAGCAAATCGCCACAAGAAAAGTGACTCGCTCGCGGCCGCATCGTACCATCCAGAAAACAGCGCCGGGAAACCAAAGTGACACTGAAGAACATCGTCGGCATCGACCACGCCGTGGTCATCGTGAGGGAGCTCGACCAGGCGGCCGAAAACTGGAAGCGCTTAGGCTTTACCATCTCGCCGCGCGGCACCCATAGTGCGCATATGGGGACGGGCAATTATACGATCATGCTCGACCCTGATTATATCGAGCTGCTCGGCGTGTTGGCGCCGACCGAGCACAATGCGCCGACGCGCGCGCTGTTGGACAAGCGCGAGGGCATCGAGCGCGTTGCTTTCACCACGCTCGATGCCGCCGCCGGCGCCGAGGAAATCCGCACGCGCGGCGCGCCCCCGATCGGCCCGACCGATTTCGAACGCCCGGTGACAATGCCGGACGGCACATTGTCGGCCGCGAAGTTCCGTACCTTCCATTGGCCGGTTGCGCAGGCGCCCGCTGGTATGCGCATCTTCGCCTGCCAGCACAAGACGCGCGAGAGCGTGTGGATTGCTGAGCTGATGCGGCACGCCAATGGCGCCAAGCGCCTGCGGCAGGTGCTGCTGGTCGCGCCAGAACCCGCGAAGGATGCCGCGCATCTGGCGCAGCTGATCGATGGCACCACGCGGAGCGAGGCCGATGGCGCGATCGCAGTGCCTTCAGGCAGCGATCGCGCGGATTTCGTTTTCATGAACCACGAACAGCTCGGCCGCCGCTATGGCGGCGTTCCGCTCGCCGGCCTGCCCGAGCGCGGGGCCGCGGGTCTCGTGATCGCAGCCGATCCTGGCAAAGCGGAGAGCGCGCTCGGCCTTGCCGCTGTCCGCAGCGGGCAAAGCCTTTGCGTGCCGCCAGCAAGCGCCAACGGCACACTGCTCGCCTTCACCGTTTGAGCGGCGTCACCGCGGCGTCGCAGTTCCGCTGCTCCCAGCCATGGCGCTCGAGCTCGGGATCGTTGTGCTCTTCCTCGGGCCAGCCCAGGCAGAGATAGGCGACAAACGTCCAGTCTGCCGGCAGGTCGAGCGTGGCGCAGGCTGCATTGGGATCGAGGATCGAGATCCAGCCAACGCCGAGGCCCTCCGTGCGCGCGGCGAGCCACAAGGTCTGGATTGCGGCGACGACCGAATAGCGGATGGTTTCGGGCATGGTCTGTCGTCCGAGGCCGTGGCCCTGCCCGGTGGTCTCGTCCGCGCAGACGGCCAGATGCACCGGGGCCTGCGACAGTCCCTCGAGTTTGAGCTGCGCATAGCGCGCCTGCCGCTCGCCGGCATAGCCGTTCAGCGCCGCATCATTTGCTTTGGCAAAATTATCGCGGATCGCTTGCCGGCGTTCGGGCGTTTCCACGAGCACAAAACGCCAGGGCTGGCTCAGGCCGACCGATGGCGCGAGCGAGGCCAGCCCGAGCAATTTCTCGATCAGACCAGGATCGATCGGCTCGGTGCGAAACCGCCGGACGTCGCGGCGCCAGCGGAGCAGCTCGGCAAAGCGCTCGCGGAATGCGGCGTCGAAGCGTGGGGGTGTTTTGCTCTCGGTCGTCATATTGGGCCCTGAAAGCAGGGCGTAACAAATGCGGGCGAGCGCCGAAAGAGCCAAATCGCCCGTGACCCGCCAATGTGCCTCTAAAGACATCGCGGACAGGCTGTGTTAGGGCTGCGCCCACTGAGACGGCTGCAACGCAACATAAGCAGGGACGAACCCAGATGCGCAGCACCACAAAGTTGAAGAACCTGGTCGCCGAGCGGCAGGCGCTCACCGTTCCCGGCGCGGCCAACGCGCTGTTTGCCCGGGTCGTCGAAGAGGTGGGAT
Organism: Rhizomicrobium sp.; assembly: GCA_036495845.1. Taxonomy (GTDB): domain Bacteria; phylum Pseudomonadota; class Alphaproteobacteria; order Micropepsales; family Micropepsaceae; genus Rhizomicrobium. Next base: position 4,958 of record DASXMF010000156.1, on the reverse strand, counting down.
ATCCCGTGGTCTATGCCACCGGCGCCGGGATCGCCAACATGCATCTGGGCGCGCCCGACATCGGGCTGACCACGCTGACGGAAGTCGCCTCCACGCTGGCCGCGATGGCTGACGCCGTATCCATCCCCGTCATCGTCGATGCTGACACCGGTTTCGGAAATCCCGTCAACATGGTGCACACCATCCGCGTACTGGAGCGCGCCGGTGCGGCCGGCATTCAGATCGAGGATCAGGTCTTCCCCAAGAAGTGCGGACACTTTGCCGGGAAAGACGTCATCCATCCACAGGAAATGATCCAGAAGATCAAGGCCGCCGTGGACAGCCGCCACGACGCCGATCTGCAGATCATCGCCCGCACCGATGCACGCGCCGTCGAGGGGCTGGATAGCGCCATCGAACGCGCACAGCGCTTTGCCGAGGCCGGTGCCGACATCACTTTCGTGGAAGCGCCGCTTTCGGTCGAAGAGCTCGCGCGTATCGCCAGCGAGATCGCAGTGCCGCAGGTTGCCAACATCGTCTATGGCGGCCACACGCCGGACCCCGGCCGCGCGGCATTTGCCAAGATGGGCTTTGCGATCGTGCTCTACGCCAATGCCGGATTGCAGGCTGCGCTGCACGCCTGCACCCAGGTGTACTCGCGCCTCAAGACCGACGGATCACTCGCGAATGTGGGCGACATGCTCGCGAGTTTCGAGAACCGGCAGAAATCGGTCGACAAGGACCGCTGGGACGCACTCGAAAGCAAGTACCACGTACCATAAGCGCGTGTTGCGCCGCTCGATGCAAATCATCGCCCCAGAAATGGCACGTCGTTTGCTTCGTGCACCGTCTGCCCGGACGTGGACGCCGGGCCGCGTTGCGGAGGCGTAGACATGCAGATTGGTGTTTTCATTCCCATCGGGAACAATGGCTGGCTGATCTCGAACACCGCTCCGCAATATCTGCCGACATTCGATCTCAACAAGGAGATCGTGCAGAAAGCCGAGCGCTACAATTTCGACTTCGCGCTTTCGATGATCAAGCTGCGCGGCTTTGGTGGGCAGACGCAGTTCTGGGATCACAATCTGGAATCCTTCACGCTGATGGCGGGCCTTGCCGCCGTCACCAGCCGCATCAAGCTGTTTGCAACCGCGGCAACGCTGACAGTCCCGCCCGCGATCGCCGCGCGCATGGCCTCGACGATCGATTCCATTTCCCATGGACGCTTTGGGTTGAACCTCATCACCGGGTGGCAGAAGCCCGAATATTCGCAGATGGGCTTGTGGCCCGGCGATGCGTACTTCTCGCGCCGCTACGAATATCTGTCCGAGTATGTGCAGATCCTGCGCGATCTCTGGGAAGTGGGCGTCTCGAATCGCAAGAGCGAGTTCTTCCAGATGGACGATTGCCGCGTGAGCCCGCGGCCCGAAGGCGACATGAAAATCATCTGCGCCGGCCAGAGCGAGGCCGGCATGGCTTTTTCGGCGAAATATGCCGATTACAATTTCTGCCTCGGCAAGGGCATCAACACCCCGACGGCTTTCGCGCCCGCCGCCACCAAGCTGATCGAGGCGACAGCAAAGACCGGCCGCAACGTCACGTCCTTTGCGCTCGTCATGATTATCGCCGACGAAACGGACGAAGCTGCGTTCCGCAAGTGGGAGCTTTACAAGGCCGGCGCCGACACTGAAGCGCTCACATGGCTGACGCAGCAGGCTGGTGTCGACAAGTCGTCGGACACCAATGTGCGCCAGTTGGCCGATCCGACATCGGCTGTTAATCTCAACATGGGAACCCTCGTCGGCTCCTACGCCAATGTCGCGCGAATGCTGGATGAGATCGACACCGTGCCGGGCGCCGAAGGCGTGCTGCTGACATTCGATGATTTTGTGCAAGGTGTCGAAGCCTTCGGCACGCGCATCCAGCCGCTGATGGCCTCGCGCCGGCATCTGGCCATGATCCAGGAGGCGGTCTGATGACACAGGCGGTTCGTTCAGGCTTCGGTTATCAGACCTCCTCGGTGTCCGAGGAGGTCACCATACCGGCGCGGCCGGAAGCATTGACCGTGAAGCCCGCCGAGACAGCGGTGATCGTCGTCGACATGCAGAACGCTTATGCGACGCAGGGAGGCTACGTCGACGTCGCAGGGTTCGATATCTCGGGGGCCGCTTCTGCCATCGCGCAGACGAAGAAGGTACTGGAAGCGGCGCGGGCTGCCGGAATCCTGGTGATCTATTTCCAGAACGGCTGGGACAAGGAATATGTCGAGGCGGGCGGCCCGGGATCGCCCAATTGGCACAAGTCCAACGCGCTGAAAACCATGCGCGCGCGCCCTGAACTCGCCGGCACGCTGCTCGCGAAAGGCACATGGGACTACGCGCTGGTGGACGAATTGGCGCCACAGCCCGGCGATATCGTCATTCCCAAGACCCGCTACAGCGGCTTCTTCAATACCAACATCGACAGCGTGCTGCGCTCGCGCGGAATCCGCACCCTGGTGTTCACGGGCATCGCCACCAACGTTTGCGTGGAGTCGTCGCTGCGCGATGCCTTCCACCTCGAATATTTCGGCATCGTCCTCGAAGACGCCACCCATCATGTGGGACCGGACTTCGTGCAGAAAGCCGCGCTTTTCAACATCGAAAAATTCTTCGGCTGGGTCTCCACCGTCACCGATTTCTGCGGGGCGGTTTCGCAAATCCCGCCTTCCCAAATCCCGCCCTCCCAAATCCCGCCCGCCAAAACCTGAAAGAGCCATCATGCCCAAGACAGCCGTTATTCCGCCCGGCACCACCGCGCCAATCGCCCCCTATTCGCCCGGCACCCTGGCCGACGGCGTCGTCTACGTCTCCGGCACGCTGCCCTTCGACAAGCAGAACAACGTCGTCCATGTCGGCGACGCCGCCGCGCAAACCCGTCACGTGCTGGAGACCATCAAGTCGGTGATCGAAACCGCCGGCGGAACGATGGCCGACGTCACCTTCAACTCCATCTTCATCACCGACTGGGCCAATTACGCGACGATCAATCAGGTCTATGCCGAATACTTCCCCGGCGACAAACCGGCCCGCTTCTGCATCCAGTGCGGGCTGGTGAAGCCTGACGCGCTGGTCGAAATCGCGACCATCGCTCACGTCGGAAAATCCTGAGCAGAACTCCAAATCCTGAGCAGAACTCCAAATCCTGAGCAGAACTCAAAGGCTCGCACACGCGCCATGCGTTACGAAATTCTCGGCCGCAGGGACGATAAGGCCTCCACAGTTGTCCTGTCGGCAGGACTGGGCGGGCTCGGTCATTTCTGGCGGCCGCAGCTTGAGGCGCTCGGCGCACATCACCGCGTCATCGTCTATGACCAACGCGGCACCGGCGCCAACGCAGGCGAGTTACCCGATAATTATAGCATCACGCATATGGCCGATGACGTTATCACGGTGCTTGATGACGCCGGCGTCGCGTCCTGCCATTTCGCGGGCCACGCCCTCGGCGGATTGGTCGGATTGGAGCTGGCCCGGCGCGCGCCGTCGCGGCTTGCGAGCCTCATCCTCGTCAACGCCTGGGCCCGCGTCGACTCGCATACCCGTCGCTGTTTCGAGGCGCGTACGGCGCTGCTAAAGCATGTCGGCATCGAAGCCTATGTTCGCGCGCAGCCGATCTTCCTTTATCCGGCTGCGTGGCTGTCGGAGCACGAAGACGCCATCCGCAAGGAAGAAGCCGCGGGCATCGCCCATTTCCAGGGTGCGGATAATCTGCTGAAGCGTCTGTCTGCCTTGCTGGCATTCGACGCGACTTCCGATCTGAGCGACATTCAAACACCGACCTTCGTCGCCGCCTCGCGTGACGACGTCCTGGTGCCATTCACCCGCTCGCAACAACTCGCGGACAACCTGCCCCATGCAACCCTGTGGCTCACGGGCGAAGGCGGACACGCTTTCACAGCTACCGACCCCGCCCCCTTCAACGCGGCAATGCTCGCCTTCCTAAAGGATAAGGCCGGATAGACAGGAGGCGGCCGTCCCGCCGATTTGCCGCCTGAACTGCATTGAAATGCAGCGAAACCCTGCTCATTATTCTGCCGGCGTGCGCAAACATTGGGCGCGCCACGACCAGCGGCATTTGTCACATTTGGGAAATGGCATTGATTGAGCCACACATTTCGTTTGCGGGCCCCGCCGAACGACCGCCGACCGACACCGCGCCGAAGCGGCTCGTGGTCGACGCCCAGAACATCTCGCTGACGTTCGAGACCGCGGACGGCAAGGTCGATGCCTTGTCCAACGTCAGTCTCAAGGTCGGCGAAGGCGAGTTCGTCTCCTTCATCGGGCCTTCCGGATGCGGCAAGACCACGATGCTGCGGGTGGTCGCGGACCTGCAGCAGCCGACATCGGGCTCGCTTCTGGTCAACGGCATGAGTGCGGAGGCCGCAAGGCTCGCGCGCAGCTACGGCTATGTGTTCCAGGCGCCGGCGCTGTTTCCCTGGCGCAGCATCGAGAACAACCTGAAACTGCCGCTGGAGATCATGGGCTTCTCGAAAGTCGAACAGCAGCAGCGTGCCGAGCATTATCTTTCGCTGGTCAACCTCAAAGGCTTCGAGCGCAAATTTCCCTGGCAGCTCTCCGGCGGCATGCAGCAGCGTGTTTCGATCGCCCGCGCACTCTCCTTCGATCCCGCGTTGCTCTTGATGGACGAGCCGTTCGGCGCGCTGGACGAGATCGTGCGCGACCATCTCAACGAGCAATTGCTGCAATTGTGGAAGTCGACCGAAAAGACAGTGCTGTTCGTCACCCATTCGATTCCCGAAGCGGTGTTTCTGTCGACGAAAATCGTGGTGATGTCGCCGCGGCCCGGCCGCATCATCGACATTATCGATTGCGACTTCCCGGCGGATCGTTCGCTGGAAATCCGCGAGACGCCGGAGTTCCTGAAAATCGCGCAGCGCGTGCGCAACGGCCTGCGCGCGGGACACTCTTATGACGAGTAGC
>DASXMF010000155.1:0-6293 GCA_036495845.1 Rhizomicrobium sp. | reverse complement strand
GCGCGCGAGGCGCCGGCGCGTCTGCCGCAACGGCGCAGCTATCGGCGCATGCGCGGCCGCCGCGGCCCCCTGGTCGATCTCAGGCGGACGTTGCGCGACGCCGCGCGCAATGACGGCGAGATACTGAAACTGGCGCGTCTGAAGCGCCGCAAGCGGCCGCGGAAAATCCTGCTGCTGATGGATGTTTCCGGATCGATGAAGACACGCACGGAGGACAATCTCCGCCTCGCCCATGCGCTGACCCATGCTTGCCAGCAGATCGAGGTCTTCACCTTCGGCACGCGCCTTACGCGCGTGACGCGGCCACTGCATTTCAAACAGCGCGAACAGGCGCTGGCCGCCGCGGCGCGGCTGGTCAGCGACTGGGACGGCGGCACCCGCATCGGCGACGCGCTGCAGGCTTTTCTCGCCGTGCCTCGCTTTGCCGGCTACGCGCGCGGCGCCGCCGTGTTGATCGTTTCCGATGGCCTCGAGCGCGGCGATCCGTTCGCGATGAGCGACGCGGTCGCCAGGCTTTCGCGCCGCGCCTGGCGCCTGAGCTGGCTGACGCCGCTGGCCGTCGGCAGCAATTTCAAGCCTCAGACCGAAGCCCTGATCGCGATTTCGCGTTTCGTCGACGACCTGGTCGACGGCAGCTCGACGCTGGCCATTGTCGACCACGTCCTCGCGCTAGCCCATGGAAAAGCCGCATGATCCCCGTCGTCGACGCCCACCACCACATCTGGCGACAAGCCGACCTGCCCTGGTTGACGGGGCCGATCCAGCCTCGCATTTTTGGGCCCTACGAGGCGATCCGTCGCGACTATCCGATCGAGGAGTTTCGCTCGGATCTTTTGGATTCGGGGGTGGTCAAATCGGTCTATGTCCAGACCAACTGGCCGAAGGATCGGTACGAGGACGAAGCAGTCTGGGTGCAGCGCACCGCGGAAGCGACCGGCTGGCCGCACGCCATCGTCGCCTACGCCGATTTTTCCGTCGAAGACGTCCGCCCGCAGTTCGACCGGCTCGCGCGGCACAAGCTCGTGCGCGGCATCCGGATGCAGCTGCACTGGCACGAAAACCCGCTCTATCGCTTTGCCGAGTGGCCCGATTTGCCGCTCGATCCAAAGATCCAGCGCAATGTGGCGCGTCTTGCCGACTACAACTGGAGCTTTGATCTCCAGGTGTTCGCCTCGCAAATGCCTGATGCGGCGAGCCTCGCCGAGGCGTGCCCCGCCGTCACCTTCGTCCTGCAGCACGCGGGAATGCTGGAAGACCTCTCGCAAGCCGGCCGTTCGGAATGGCGCGCCGGCATGGTGCGGCTGGGGGACTGCCCCAATGTCGTTTCCAAACTCTCCGGCCTTGGCACATTCCTGCATCGCAACGACCCCGCGCATATCGCGGAGGTCGTGCGCGAAACCGTCTCGATTTTCGGCGCCGAGCGCTGCCTGTTCGGCTCGAACTTTCCGATTGAAAAGCTTTGGACGTCCTATGCCGATCTGGTCAGTGCCCATCGAAAGGCGCTCGAGGGTCTGTCGCCTGGGGAACAGCGCGCGGTGCTGCATGACACGGCGATGCGCGTCTATCAGATAGCCAATTAGGCGAACGCCCGCACCAAAAGAGGAGGATATCATGGCCTTGGAAATCAAGATTCTCGATTACGGCGATATTGAACTGGAATCCAGCTTCCTCGTGCTGGGCCGTGACTGCGGCCGCACGCGCCGGGTGCTGACGCTGGGATTTCTCATCACGGGCGGCCCCTATCCCATCGTGGTCGACACCGGCTATCGCTCCAACCAGATCATGGAAACGCTGGGGATGCGCGGGCTGCAGTTCCACGAGAACATGATCGAGAACCAGCTTGCCAGACATGGTGTGCGCATGGGGGACGTACGCTATGTCGCGCACACCCATCTCCACATCGATCACGCAGGCAAGGACGATCTGTTTCCGATGAACACCACCGTGATCGTCAATCGCAAGGAGTTGGAATATTCCGTCTCCGGTTTGCAGCACCCGCAATATCCCGCGCCGGACATCAAACATCTGATCGACCGGCTGCACACCAAAAGCGCGCTGCGCCTGATGGACCTGGAAATCACCGGCATCGTCGAGCTGATCCCCGGTGTCTATCTCGAGGCGGCGGGCGCGCATACCGAGGGTTCGATGAACATCCATGTTCACACCGGCGAAGGCGTGGCGACGATATGCGGCGACGTGCTTTACGATATCAACGATCAGCTGGTCGAGCCATTCCGGCAAATCCATGACGCGGAGCCGCAGACCACCGGCAACCACGGCCTGTCGAAGCGCGCGGAAAAGGGCGCGATCAAGAAGCTGGTGAACAATGCGCGCTTCCTGCTGCCGATCCACGACCGGCCATGCAAGGTCGAGGGCGGGGTCGTGACGGGCCGGCTGCAGGATTCGGTTCCAGGCCCGATCGTCCAGTCCTACCCCAAGCGCCAATGGTTTCCGGCCTGAGTGACAACGAGGGATTGCGGCGATGACACATGCTGTCTTGAAGCCTGAATTCGAGGCTCTGATCGATCCCTACGCGCCGGTCGGGCAGTTAGGCACCGGCTTTACTTTTACCGAAGGGCCGATCTGGCATCCGGTCGAGCATTATCTGCTTTTTTCCGACATGCCGGCCGACGTGCGGCGCCGCTGGGACGCCAAGCGCGGCGTCACCGAGGTGCGTCGTCCTTCCAACAAATGCAACGGCATGACCTATGACGCCGATCTCAACCTGATCGTCTGCGAGCACGCGACCTCGTCGCTGATCCGCGAGCGGCCGGACGGACGGCGCGAGGTGGTCGCCTCGCATTTCGAAAAGCGCGAACTGAACAGCCCCAATGACGTCTGCGTGCGCTCCGACGGTTCGATCTACTTCTCCGATCCCTGGTACGGCCGGATGCCGGTCTATGGCGTCGAGCGCCCGCGCCAACTGGGCTTCCAGGGTGTCTATCGCGTCCCGCCCGGCGGCGGCGCACCGCAATTGCTGGTCGACCGCTATCTGTTCGATCAGCCCAATGGCCTCTGCTTCTCGCCCGACGAGAAGCGCCTCTACATCAACGACACCGTACAGACGCTGATCCGCGTGTTCGACGTCGCGGGCGACGGTTCGTTGACCAATGGACGTGTCTTCGCCAGCGGCATCCGCTCCTCATCGGAAGCAGGCGTGCCGGACGGCATGAAATGCGACGCGCGCGGCAATATCTGGGTCACGGCTCCCGGCGGCGTCTGGGTCTATGCCCCCTCTGGCGATCTGATCGGAAAAGTACGGGTGCCCGAGCTGGTGGCCAATCTCTCCTGGGGCGGCGAGGATTTCCGCACCCTGTTCATGACCTCGACCCATTCGGTCTACACCGTCAGCACCAAAGTCGGGCCGCGCAACGAACCCTACATGAGCGCGACCGGCCGGGCGGCGCCCTCGTCCGGCGGCGCGGAGCGCTCGTCATCCAGCGGCGAGAACCTCCGCATCGATCCCCGGCGCTGCGCGATGATCATCCAGGACATGCAAAACGACGTGATCGGCGAAGGCGGCGCCTTCACCGAGTCCGGTTCGCCCGTCCATGCACGTTCGCAGCGCGTCGTCGAGAACGTCCGCCGGGTCGCCGACGCGGCCCGTGCGGCCGGCGTGATGATCATTCACGTCTGGTTTGTCGTCGAAGCCGGCGCACCCGGAATGACGCTCAACGCGCCGCTGTTCGAAGGACTGGTCGACAGCAATGCCATGGTCCGCGGCGGCTGGGGTGCTGCGCCCGTCCCCGGCCTTGAGCCACGCCCCGGCGACCTGATCGTCGAGAAGATGCGGATGAGCGCCTGGGAAGGCACGCGGCTGGAGACGATGCTCAAAAGCGGCAAGCGCGACATGATCATCAATACCGGCGCCTTGACCAACATGTCGGTCGAGCACACCGCCCGTACGGGCGCCGACAAGGGCTATTTCATGATCGTTCCGGAAGATTGCTGCTCCACCATGAATCCGGAATGGCACAACGCCTCGATCAATTTTGCATTGCAGAACGTTTCGGTGGTCACCAACGCGGATACGGTCATAGCGGCGCTCGGCTGAAGGGCGTCAATTCGGGAGAACGGGCGCTTGCCTAAACTCTTTCATCTGCGGGCGTCGCCGCGCCGCGATTCCGCCTCCGGCGCGGGCGCCGACGCGTTCGTCGATCGTTTCAACGAGAGCCATCCCGGCTGGGACATCGATACGCTGGATCTCTGGCGCGAAAGCCTGCCCGATTTCCAGGGCGCGGCGCTGGAAGCGAAATATGCCCGCCAGGCGGACCGGCCTTTCAGCGATCCGCAGCGCGACGCCTTCGCCGTCATCGAACGCATGGTCGTGCGCCTCGCGGTGGCGGATCGCGTACTGATCTCGACACCGATGTGGAACTTCGGGATACCCTACAAGCTGAAGCAATATTTCGATCTGATCGTGCAGCCGGGCCTGACTTTCAGCTTCGACCCGAATCGCGGATACAGTCCGCTGCTCAGGAATCGACCGACGCTCGTCATCCTGGCAAGCGGCGGCGATTTCGTTACCGGGATGAACCGCGGCCGCACCGACATGGCGACACCTTATTTGCGCGACGTTCTGCGTTTCATCGGCCTGAACGACCAGCGTTTCGTCCTGATCGGTCCGACCGTCGGCCCCGCCGCGCCGGCGCAGGCTGCGCGCGAAACGGCGCATCGAAGACTTACGGAGATCGCGCCATGGTTTTGAACGAGGCGGATCGTAGCACTGCGATTGAGACGCTGATCAAATCGAGGTGAAAACGAAGAATCAGACTGGAGCGCTATAAGCGATTAAATATAACGCGTATCCTTTGGCATAGCGCAGGTCTCGTCAGAGACGCCTAGATGGCGGATGCGGCTGCTATGCCAAAAACCGAGGAGATGAGCATGGATGATTTCGAGGGAAAGGGGCAGGCTCGGCAATTGCAAGGCTGGGTGCTCAGCCTCGAGGAACGAGGCTCACTGAAGCTGGTGTTGCAATATGAACCGGGGTCGGACTCCGCCGGCGATCACGCAGGCCTCGTGGAACTGCTGTTGCCGCCGGAAGCAGCCCTCTATCTCGCCGACGAACTGAACCGGCAAGCGCAGCGCACCCTGGACGAGCGGACGCGCGGGCTGCCGTCGGCCGATGCATCCGGTACACGCGGGGATAATACGTCGCGCCCACATCGAGCTCGCGAAAATTGCGACTTCGGGCGCGACGATGTCTCCCAAAAGATTCGGGTCGGGGCCGTAAAATCGTCTGTCGATGGGAAAAGCCCGCGTTCCAAGTCATTGAAATAACGGCGCGCCAGAAGAGATTTCAATCGGCAAGCGACGAGGACGGACGGGAGTCCGCTCCTTCGCATGAAGCCCGAAAGAACAAACTGCAAGACCGCGCTCCGACGGGGCCAGCCGGATAGGTTGGTTCAGGTCCTTCAAGATCCGCTTCACGTCAGCAGAAAATCATTCTCATGCAGAGTTCGGTCACGTTAGCGAGCTGGATTTCCATCCTGCGGGTCTGGCGTGAATTCGCCGGCAACGCCGAGCCACTGGGCGCACCAGGGCTCGAACCCGGGCCCAATGATTAAGGGTCTCGTGTTTGTGATGTGATTTCAACGACTTGTGTTCAAGGCTTGGCGGCGCGCTTCGGTGGCTGATCACCAGTTCGCTGGGCGGAATCGACGTTCTTCGTCAACGCGCCGTATTCGTCGCGAGTTGCAAACTTGATAATGACCCGTCGGATGTGAGCGCAGAATTAAACTCGCTTTGCGAGCCACTAAATGGATTTTGTACACGCCAGTGGTGATATCCGCAGCAGCCACGCGGCAATGACGCGGAAGAGTGGCCTTTTTATTGCCGTAACGGTGTGTTGGCTTTTGCTGTGAAGGTGCCGTGGGAAACACTCCGAAACAAAAATCCTTCGCCGGTGTTTCCCTGAATCTGCAACAATAGGTGCGCATGGCCACGGCATCGCCGAACATACTTGTCGTCGAAGACGACCGCGAGACGCGGACGCTGATTGCGAAATACCTGCGCACCAACGCCTGCAACGTCACGACGGCAAACGACGGACGCGAAATGGCGCGGGCGATGGCCGACCATCGCGTCGATCTTCTGATCATCGATGTGATGCTGCCGGGTGAAGACGGCCTCAGCCTGTGCCGCAAGGTCCGTGCGGAATCGCAAATTCCGATCATCATGCTCACCGCGCGCGGCGAGGATGTCGATCGGATTCTCGGACTTGAAATGGGCGCCGACGACTATTTGGCCAAGCCGTTCAATCCGCGCGAATTGCTGGCCCGGATCAACGC
>DASXMF010000154.1:0-7661 GCA_036495845.1 Rhizomicrobium sp. | reverse complement strand
CTCGACGACGACAAGGCGGAAGACGTGGTGACCATCGACCTCGAAGGCCGTTGAGGATGCGGGAAAGGAGCGGTTGCTCCCCTGAATGATCTGCGCTTATGGGCGCTGTCGGCGCACGCGACGCGCCGGTCGTCTTACGGGTCAGAATGCGATCCTCCGTTCTCGAACTGCACGAAGAACGCGCGGACCGCTCGTATCTTTCCCGGTATCACCAGCCGAACGACCACGCGCCTCTCGATTGCCGGAAGCAGATTAGCACGTTGCGATTGCACTCACAAAGTCCCGGCGCGCGCGCGGATTGCGCTCGCGCTCAGAGGATGGCGGCGCGCGTCGAGAACAATGAACGCGGGCGGCCTGGCCTCGGCAAATTGCCGCTGCGAGCGCGCTTTCGGGGCAGCGAAGCGCTGCGCGGCCTTGGCGGCGAGTGGGGCGAGCGTCGCTCCGGGACGCATCACGACCGCGATGGGGATGCTTTGCGCAAGGCGTTCCCAGTTCCGCCAGCGGTGGAATGTCACGAGATTGTCGCTTCCCATCAGCCATACGAAACGCAATTGCGGAAAAAGTGCTTTGAGGCGCGTGACGGTGTCGACGCTGTAGCGCGTGCCGAGAGCGGCTTCGATATCGCTGACGAAGATGCGCGGGTTGTTGCGGGCAATCCGGCGCGCGCCGGCGAGACGATCGGCAAAGGCCGCCATGCCCGCGATCGGTTTGAGCGGATTCTGCGGTGAGACCAGCCACCAGACATAATCGAGCCCGAGCCGTTTCATGGCCACGGCACTGACGTGGAGATGACCTTCATGCGCAGGATTGAACGAGCCGCCGAGAAGTCCGATGCGCAGCCCGGAAGCGACGGGTCCCGGCGCCTTGACCCAGGTGGCGCCCGGAAACGTCATGGCGACCAGGCGCTCGCGGGCTCCGCCTTATTTTTCCGCGCTCTTCCTCGTTCCTTTTCACGCGCCAGGGCGCGAAGGACATCTTCGACGCCCGCTCCGCTGACTCCCGACATGAGCAAGGCATTCGTGCCCGACGCCTTCTCCAGCGCAGCCTTCCGGCGGGCGAGCGAAGGTTTCGCGATCGCGTCGATTTTGTTCAGGACAACGACCGCGGGTTTTTCGGCCAGACCGCGGCCATAGGCCACGAGCTCGCGGCGAATGGTGCGGTATGCGCCGGCGATCGCGTTTTCGGTGCCGTCCACGAGGTGCAGAATGACCGCGCAACGCTCCGCATGGCCGAGAAAGCGGTCGCCGAGCCCCACGCCTTCATGCGCGCCCTCGATGAGACCGGGGAGATCGGCAATCACGAGTTCGCCGCCATCGCTCCTCGCCACGCCGAGCTGCGGGTGAAGCGTCGTGAACGGATAGTCCGCTATCTTCGGCCGCGCATGCGATACGCGCGCGAGGAAGGTGGATTTTCCGGCATTGGGAAGCCCGACAAGCCCCACATCCGCAATCAGTTTCAATTGCAGAACGATCGTTTTTTCCTCGGCCGGCTGGCCCGGATTGGCGCGGCGCGGCGCGCGGTTGGTGGCGCTCTTGAAATGCGCGTTGCCGAAGCCGCCCTTGCCGCCCTTGAGCAGCAGCGCGCGCTCGCCTGCAACGACCAGATCGCAGATGGGCGTTTCGCCGTCTTCCTCGTAGATCGAGGTGCCGGCGGGCACTCGAAGGATCGCATCGGGACCGTTGGCACCGGTCATCTCGCGGCCCATGCCGTGACCGCCATTTTTCGCCTTCACGTGCTGGCGGTAGCGGTAATCGATCAGCGTGTTGAGATTGTCGACGGCTTCCGCCCACACATCGCCGCCGCGGCCGCCATCGCCGCCATTGGGGCCGCCGAATTCGATGAATTTCTCGCGCCGAAAGGAGACGCAGCCATTCCCACCCGCGCCGCTCGCGATATGCACCTTCGCCGTATCCAGAAATTTCATAGTCAATATCTATTGTTTGAATGACACAGAGGCAGGTTTAACGCAGAGGTCGCGGAGGCAGCGCAGGGGACGCGGGGGAAAAAATCTGCGTGCAAAGCGCGCGAGCCATTCCTCTGCGTCCTCCGCGCATCCTCTGCGTACCCTGCGTTGAATCTTTGTCCAAACCCGAGCCATCCAGTATCGCGAAATAATATTAGAAGAACTCCGTCCGCATCATGCACCCGTCTCGCCCCGAAACGAAAAAGGGAGATGGCAGGCCATCTCCCTCGCGAAACCGGCCGGCAGGCGGACGATGCTAGGCCGAGCCTTCCGTCCGCACCGAAACATAGGTGCGGCGCTTGAAGCCCTGCCGGAATTCGACCTTGCCGTCGCGCGTCGCGAACAGCGTGTGGTCCTTACCCATGCCGACATTTTCGCCGGCGTAGAATTTGGTGCCGCGCTGACGGACGATAATGTTTCCGGCGCCGATCGCCTCGCCGCCGAATTTCTTCACGCCGAGACGCTGGCCCGGAGAGTCTCGCCCGTTGCGCGACGAGCCGCCTGCCTTTTTGTGGGCCATGTCACTCTGCCTCTTTGGACTTTGCGTGGATCGCGGTGATCTTCAACGTCGTGAAGGGCTGGCGATGGCCGCGCTTCCTGTGCGTATTCTTGCGGCGCTTCTTTTTGAAGGCGATGACTTTCTCGCCGCGGCCGTGCTCGACGATTTCCGCGTCCACCACGGCGCCCGCGAGGAGCGGCGTTCCCGTTTTCGGGTGCTTGCCGCCCAGCATCAGGACCTCGCCGAGCTTCACGCTGGACCCGACCTCGCCCTCGAGCTTCTCGACAGTCAGGATCTCGTCCTTCGCGACCCGGTATTGCTTTCCGCCGCTGCGGATGACCGCATACATCGCCAAATTCCTCGGATTCCAAAGCCCAGCGCCGCCAGACCGACGGCCCCCGGCGCGAAGGCCGGGCAATATACTTACGCCGCCTCCCCGGTCAAGCGATTGTGTCGATTGGCACTGTTACAGTTTGAAATTCAGCGCGAAGCACGGTGCCTCTGGTGGTATTGATCAGGCTCACCATTCTCTAGGGCTATGACACCACCACGTTTCCTTAACAGCCGAAGGAATCGGTTCGCCTTTCTTGCCCCCCAAACGCCTAGGTATCGTTCGCCGCTGGTACGGTCCTCATATTCAAGGTGCCCACCAAATATCGCGGCCATCTCCTCGTTACTTACGAGCGCTCTAACGGTGATTTTGGGCGCGAACCCAACGATAGGTTTTGATCCGCGCCAGTATCGCTCTTCGCGAAACGTGATGAATTTCGCCTGCGGAACATCGAGCATGGTGGTAAAGTAATCCCATGCCCATAAGGACCCCAAGGCCAGAAACGCCCCGCCGATGTCATCAGCCACGCCGTCCACTACGTCCGGACCGCAGTGGAAGCTCGCTGAGGCCCAGCGGATTGTTGTGAACGCGGCAATTTGCGAATTATGACAATTTGTCATTTCTGGTGAGGCGCGTTAGAATTGGTGGTTTCTCGAGGATCTCTTCCTCATGTCCGAGACTCCCGTTCCCAACATTTTCGACCTGACGCCGCTCAATCCTTCGTTCAACGCAAACCCGCACGCGCTCCTCGACCGGCTGCGCAGCGAATGCCCGGTCCATCGCGACACCCAGGCCGGAAGCTTCGTGCTGACGCGCTACGCCGACGTTCGTGGAATCCTTTCCGATACGACGCTGTGGCGCGATCCCGACAAGGCGGAGCCGGAGGCGGTTTTGCAGAAGCGCATCCGCAACGAGCGGATCGAAGGCATGGAGCAGGCCGCCGAGGACGGGCGAATGGGCATCCTGCTCATCGACGATCCCGATCACGCGCGCATCCGCAATCCGCTCGCCAAGGCGCTCTACAAGCGTGTGGCGCGCGGCCGCCCGTTGGTCGAGACCATCGTGCGCGAGATTCTCGACCGGCTCGAGGGGCGCGCGCAATTCGACGCAATGGCGGAGTTCGCGCTGCTGGTGCCGATCGACGTCATCGCCCGTATCCTGGGCGTCGACGAAACGCGGCTCGTGGAATTCCGCGACTGGTCGGAAGGCGTGATCCTCACGCTCAATCCGTTCCGCACGCAGGAAGAGACCGACCGGCTCGTCGTCTGCGGGACGGCCCTTTCGGCCTACATGAAAGACCTCATCGAGACGCGGCGCGCGGAGCCCCGAGACGATCTCGTCAGCGACATGGTGGCGCTGCAGGCGGAAGGCGCGCCGATCAAGGACAGCGAACTCTCCATCAATCTGCAGTCGCTGCTGGTCGGCGGCAATTTGACGACCACCGATCTCATCGGCAACGCGGTCTTTCACTTCCTGAAGAATCCGGGCGAGCTTGCGAAACTCAAGGCCGATCCGTCGCTCATCAATTCCGCCGTCGAGGAAGTGCTGCGCTTCGAAGGCCCGGTCGACGTCACCGGCCGCATCGCCTCGCGCGATCTCGACATCGGCGGCTGCCCGGTCCGCAAGACCCAGTCGATGATGCTGTCGCTCCGGGGCGCCAATCACGATCCCGAAGCCTTCACCGATCCGCACCGCTTCGACATTTCGCGCAAGAGCGCGCCGCATGTGGCCTTCGGCGGCGGCACGCATCTGTGCATCGGCTCGCCGCTGGCCCGCCTCGAGGCGCAGGTGGCGCTGCCCGCGCTGTTCGATCGCTTTCCCGCTCTCAGACTAGCCAGGCCAGACGAACCGCCGCGCTGGCGCTCGTTGCCCTTCTTCCGGGGATTGCAGGATCTGATCGTGGGGACTTGAGCGGACTCAAGCGCTCAAAGAATTGTCATGGCCCGCGAGAGCGGGCCATCCAGCTGATGCCACGCCGCGCTGAATTCCGTTTTCTGGATGGCCCGGTTTCCGCTGCCGCGTCACCGGGCCATGACGCAATAAAATAATCGGCTCGATTCCAATGTAATCCTACATCTCCCTGCGCGCGCGGAACGCGGCGGAGAGCGTGCCCTCGTCGAGATAATCGAGCTCGCCGCCCACGGGCACACCATGGGCAAGGCGCGTCACCTTCGCCTTCGAATCGGCGAGAATGTCCACCAGGTAATGCGCCGTGGTCTGGCCTTCGACGGTCGCATTCATCGCGAGGATGACCTCGTCGATTCCCGCACTGACGCGGGCGGCGAGCGGCGCGAGATTGAGCCTTTCGGGCGTGACGCCGTCGAGCGCCGAGAGAGCGCCGCCGAGCACGTGGTAGCGGCCGCGGAAGACGCCCGCGCGTTCGAGCGCCCACAGATCGGCGACATCCTCGACAATGCACAGCACATGAGAGTCGCGTCTGGGATCGCGACAAACCGCGCACGGGCTTTGCGTGTCGAGATTGCCGCAAGTCTCGCAAACACGAATCGCAGCCGCGGCCTCGCGCATGGCTTGGCCGAGCGGCTCGAGCAGCGCTTCGCGCTTCTTGAGCAGCACCAGTGCCGCCCTGCGTGCCGAACGCGGACCGAGCCCCGGCAGCTTCGCCAGGAGCTGAACAAGTTTTTCGATCTCCGGACCTGCGGGCAGGGACGCCATGAATCAAACGATCACGATTCTTCGTCGGGCGGAGCGATGTCCTGCTCCGCGCGATCGCGCACGGCGACAATTTCCGCGCCGGGAAAGCGATCGAGGACAGCGCGCACCAGAGGTTCCTGCGCCACCATCTCGAGCTTAGCGGCACGCTGGGCCTTCTTCTGCTCGGCGAGCGTCGGCTCGCCGCCTTCGCGGGCAACGGTGACGACCCAGCGCGTGCCGGTCCATTCCTTCAGCTTCTGCGCGAGATCGCCCGAGAGCGTGCGCGGTGCGCCGACGCCGGGGCGGAATTCGATCTGGCCGGCGTCGAGACGCACGAGATGCATGTGATTCTCGATCTGCACCTTCAGCACCGACTCGCCCGCGAGTGCGGCGATATCTGCGAGCGTATGGAGAGCGACGGGTTCGCGGGCCGGCTCACGCGGAACAACCGTGGCTTCGAATTGCGGGTGGCCCTGCGCGATCGCTTTCTCCGCTCCGCGGGGAACCGTTGCTGTGGGTGCCGGGGACAAGCGCGCTGAAGGAGCGGACGCGGCTGATCCCGCAGCCGGCCGGCTATGCTCCAGGAGGTCGCGCACGAGTTTATCCGTAGGCGGAAGATCGGCCGCATAGGCGAGCCGAACGAGCGCCATCTCTGCCGCCGCAATCGGCCTCGCCGCATCGCGAACCTCGATCAGGCCCTTGAGCAGCATCTGCCAGGCGCGCGTGAGAGCGGAGATGGGCAGCTTCGCCGCCATTTCCGTCGCGCGTTTCGCTTCGCCGGAGCCGCCGTCGAAAAAGCCTTCTGCCGCCGGCGCCACCTTCAGCCGAGTCAGATAATGGGTGATTTCGAGCAGATCCTGCATGACGACGAGGGGATCGGCGCCGCCATCGTAGATTTCCTGCAGATCGGCGAGCGCCGCGGCGATCTCGCCCTTCATCGCTTTTTCGAACAGGTCGAGAATGCGGCCTCGGTCGGCGAGACCCAGCATCGTGCGCACGCTCTCGCCGGCGATCGCATGGCCTTCCTCATGGGCGATCGCCTGGTCGAGCAGCGACAGCGCGTCGCGCACCGAACCTTCCGCCGCACGCGCGATCAGCGACAGCGCGGCCGGCTCGATCTCGACCTTCTCGTTCGCGGCGATGCCGGCGAGATGGGCGACAAGCTTCTCCGTCTCGACGCGCCTGAGATCGAACCTCTGGCAGCGGGAGAGAATGGTGACCGGGACCTTGCGGACTTCCGTGGTGGCGAAGATGAATTCGACATGGGCCGGCGGCTCCTCCAGCGTCTTCAGAAGCGCGTTGAAGGCCGCCTTCGAGAGCATGTGCACTTCGTCGATGATGTAGACCTTGTAACGCGCGCTGGCCGGTGCGTAGCGCACGCTGTCGACGATCTGGCGCACTTCGTCGACGCCATTGTTGGAGGCGCCGTCCATCTCCTGCACATCGAGATGGCGCGATTCCGCGATCGCCACGCAGGGCTCGCAGACACCGCAGGGCTGGATCGTCGGTTCCCGGCGCATGCCGTCGGCGCCCACACAATTGAGCGCGCGCGCGATGATTCGGGCCGTCGTCGTCTTGCCGACGCCCCTGACGCCGGTGAGCATGAAGGCGTGAGCGATGCGGCCGGTGGCAAAAGCATTCCGGAGCGTGCGCACCAGCGCGTCCTGGCCGATCAGGCCGGTGAAATCCTGTGGCCGGTATTTGCGCGCGAGCACGCGATAGGGTGCGGCCTTCGCGGGTGGGGGCGCAAAGCCGAGCGAGGGTTCGTCCGTTTCGTCCATGAATGCGCGGCCCGCAATGCCAAGCCGCACTATAGCAAGACTGTCTCTCCCCGCGAGGCGGATTCCGCTCGTGCGGGATTGCAGACAGTTGGCCGACGGCAAGAGTGAAAAATGTCAGGTGAGAGCCCGGCCGCGACCCGGCGCGGATTCGTTACGGCTGCTTCCTTCCGGACCTGACCGGATTGGCGAGCGCTCCGTCCGCCGCCGGACTCCCGTATTTAGTATAGCAAACGAGAGGGCGGTCACCGCAAGGATCAATTCGCGAGGTTTGGCACGTGGAAATTCGAGAAGAGCTGAACCGCCAAGCGACTGTGTTGCGAGTCAACGATTTTGTCACGGCATGCTCCCTCACTGCTCACCAAAAGGATGGGGTGTCCCATCCTCTCTGCGCCGCATCTCGGCCGCCGGGATTTGTGAGCGACCGAGCTGCGGCTC
>DASXMF010000153.1:0-6058 GCA_036495845.1 Rhizomicrobium sp. | reverse complement strand
AATGCAGATCTCGGTCGATTCACGGTCGACAGGTTGATGACGATACTCGGCCGTCTGGGCCGGCACATCGACGTCTCACTCATTGTTCGTTCTCGCGAGAAGAAGCCTCGACACGCACGCACGGCTGCCTGAAGGACCCTGTACCGGGACACAGTCAGGCCGTTACCACCGCATCTCCATCATCGCCGCATAGGCATCGATCCCGTCCCACAGATTGCGCAGCCGGAGATTCTCGTTGGGGGCATGCTGGTCGTCGTCGTGGTTGACCATGGGAAGGCCGATCACCGGCACCTGGAAAATGTCGTGGAACAGATAGATGGGCACGCTGCCTCCCATCATCGGCAGGATCGCGACCGGCCCGCCCGCGGCGTCGCTGGCCGCCGCAATCGCGGCTTTTGCCGCGGGGCTGCCCATATCGGTGCGCAGCGCCGGATAGCCGGGTTCCCATTCCAGCCGGACGATCCGGGCATGCGCGAGGCGCGTTGCCGCGTCGGGCGCCTCGGACACGATCGTCCAGCCTTTCGCGCGCAACCAGGTTTCGACCTCGGCGCGCACGCGCTCCGGCCGCTGATCGGGCACCAGGCGCAAATCCATCGAGATGGCGGCGTCGATCGGAATGGCGTTGGTGGCCTGGGCGCCGACCTGGCCGGAACGAATTCCGCGAATGTTCAGCGCCGGACGCATGGTGCTCATGGTGAGCCCTTCTTCGCCTTCGCTGCGGCCGATGCCGAATTCGCGCTTCAGCCCCGCTTCGACGGGCGGCAGGTTTGCGATCGCGGACGTCTCGTCTTTCGTCAGCGGACGCACATCGGCCGAGAACCCGGGGATCAGGATCCTTCCGTCGCTGTCGCGCAGCGAGGCGACGAGTTCGGCCGCCATGACCGCGGGGTTCGGCACCCAGTTGCCGTAATGCCCGTCATGCAGCGCGCGGACGGGCCCGTACACGGTGGCGGTGAGCCCCATGGCGCCGCGCGCGCCGAAATAAAGCGTTGGCGTGCGCGACTGGTGAACCGGGCCGTCGCCGATCAGCCACAGATCCGCAAGCAAGCGGGCCGTCTGCGCCTTGAGAATGTCGGCCAGATGCGGCGAGCCCGCCTCTTCCTCGCCTTCCCATACCACCTTGAGATTGACCAACGGCGCGCGGCCGGCTGCTCTCAGCGCGTCGAACGCCGCGAGGAAGGCCACGATCGACGCCTTGTCGTCGGCGATCGCGCGGCCGAAGAAGCGCCACTCCGGATTGGCTTGCGTCTTCGTCCAGTCGATGTCGCGCGGGTGCGTCTCGAGCCTGCCGCTGCGCATGACGGGCACGAACGGATCGGAACGCCATTGCGAGGGCGTGACGGGCTGGCCGTCGTAATGCGCATAGAACACCACCGTGCGCGTCGCGCCGGGGCTTTCCCGAGAGCCGAACACGAGCGGCGGCGAACCGGCCGCCGTGAACAGGGCCGTTTCGAAGCCGCGCGCCGCGAGCAGCTCCTTGAGCCGCGCCGCCGTCGCGGCGAGCCCGGCCGGATCCGCGGCGACGCTTTTCAGCCGCGTGAGTCCATCCAGCTCGTGAAGAATCGCCTGCTGATGCGCGACGGTGTAGCGATCGACGTCTAGCCGCAGAGCAGAGGCATGTGCGGAGGCTAGGCCGCCGAGGATAGCGGCAACGGCGAGGGATCTAGTTGTCGCGGGCACGTTGAATTGACCGCACGTTAGCGCATCGATACTTGACGGACCGACTTATAGATAGTGCAATGTTGCTGTTGTTTGATAGTGTTCACTTATCGGACACACAGGGGCGCGTGCGAGAATCGAAGATATTCAGGACTGCTTCAATCAGCACCGCGACCGGAGACACGGCGTCACCCTCAAGCAGGAACCCGCATTCGAGATTGGCCTCGCGCGACCGATATAGGAAATTCGCCGATCCGACATAGGCGGCCGTACCATCGGCTAGAACAATCTTTGCGTGAAACGTTTCGATGTCCGGCGGACCGTCCGGTCTTTCGTGCCGGAAATTGTATTCGTAAATCTGCTGCGCAGCGGTTCGCAAGCGATGCCCCTCCTTCCCGCAAGCCTCAAGATCGGCCGAATTGCGCACGACAAGAATCTTTCTGGCTGCTGCTGTAGCTTCGAAAATATCAGCGGCCCACGCCGCACCTGCGGCGTCGATGAAAGGTGTCATGATTATAAGTCGTTCTCGCGCGCGCCGGGCAAGGTGTAAGAAGGCATCTGAAGTCTCCGTCAGAGTCGTGAAAGACGCTCCGGACAACTTCAGAAGCTCAGCGCCAACGAAGCTGGGCTCCTGCGGCAGCGTCACGACAAATCTCGCTCTGGCCTGAGATGCAATGAGCGTTTCGGTCACAGGAGCCGTCCGTGATCAAAGAATCCGATCAGTGGATCGTTCTCCCGACGTTCCCAATTCGGAGCCGGACCGCCACGCAAAGCTGCGCGCGACAGCAATTGATTTGCGGCGATGCAGGTCACTTCGGACACCATAATGCAAGCGGGGCAAGCGCCGCCGCGCGTGTCGCAAAGCGTTCCGGAGCCACACCGCAACAATCTCGGGTCGAGGAGGCGGCGAAGGAAGTCCGTCTCGTGGTTGCGCCACATGGCGGAGATATTGCCGAGATCGGGCGTCATGCCCTTCCGGTAAATGACAAAGGAAAGATCGGCTGGAAACTGGTACTCCCCAAGCCCGTCACGGTCGAGGCCCGACACGTCCGCGAGTGCGTGCATGACTTGATGCGCAAGACTGTGAAGCAAGAGATAGACGTAAGCGCAAAGACTCCTGCCCGCGCCGCCACGCCCCTCACGTTCCTTGAACTCCTCAAGGAAGGGGCCGAAGTCTTGGTATGTTTCAAGATAGGCTGCGCCAATGGACTTATCACCGGGTGAGGGAACACTGTCTGCATGGTTTGTGAGTAACCAGCGACGCACCAAGCTCTCGTCGAGCTTGAAATACAGCGCCTCATTTTTTTGTTGTGTGATGTAGATCGGGCGCTTGCTGTTTTGCATCTCTGGAAAAGCGTTCATTCTGACAGGCATCGCAACGTTACGGTTATTGATTTCGCGGTGGTACACCGGGCCAGATGAAACACGCGTGAAACCAAAGCTGAATTCGCATATCGGAAGCCCGCGAATGAGAACGAGCTGCTGTATACCGATGCGCTGCAGGAGTGACCCGACGCGTTGGCGGTAATCGTTAAGAGCCGAGGGATTGCCAACGGCGTCGCAAATCAGCCGGTCCGGCTCTAGAACGTCAATGGCTTCGTGATGTTGGCGACGCTCCAGGATGTGTTCGGCAACAAATCGGTCATGCTCAACGGTGAGGCGAAGCGGATCGTAGCGGCGCGCCCATTCGTTGCGCGCCACGATGGCGGCGGCAAGCTCGCGGCTCTGCACCTGTCCACGACTGATGACAGCTTGGTCGTACCACGCCTCCTTGAGTGCCGACGCTTGCCGACGCAGAGTTTCCGCTCGGTCTGTTTGACCGCGCGCTTCTGCCCGCTGCGCCATTTCGATGTGATCAGTGTAGTCTTGCCATTCCGGAGAACGATTTGCAGCCGCAAGAGCTGTTTCGATCTCGGCGTCGGATGGAGACGAATAGGCAAAACCGTGAATCTGCGCGATGTGCCGTAGCAGCTCGCCCTGTCGCTCTGGACGCAACAGGTCCACAACGTTCCGATCACGAAACTCGATGAACGCGCCCTTTTGTGGATAAAAAGCCGAATTGGCGCGGTAAGATACCGGCAGCATGCGGTATTCAATAGGCTCATAGGTACGGCCCCCGCCTGCGCGCTGACGATCAAGCGACTCCCATGTCAATGGATCATTCTGATAGAGTTCGCGTGTGTGTCCGCATCCCTCGCAGATAAAGCTCCAGTCAGAAAATACCGAACTCTGATTCCGAAGCCGGAAATTTTGGCTGCCGCAAGTGCACTGGTTGATGCGGGAAACTTCCCCGCGTGCCGGATCAAGATTGTTACGAAGCGGGCTGAGCGGTTCGAGATGACCTGACCAATGTGCGTAAACCACGTCAACTTGCGTCCAGCGGGCCTGATGGCCGTTGCACTGCCGGGGGAGCGGATTCCGGTGCTGCGCTTCCAGCGAGTCGAATTCTTCCAGGTGCCCGCAGACCGCGCAGCGGTAAAGCAACGGATAGGGGACGTATCCCATAACGGAGGCATCATTGAACTGAAAGGCCGTTCTGTCGGGCTCTACCGAAAACGTTCGCGGGTTGTAGAATGGATCGTCGAGCGTGAGTTCGATCGGAACCGGATCAGGTGCGCGGACAGCCGATGCGCGCGCATACCAGTTCGATGTAATCTCCTTGATACCGTCAAAAACAAGCAGCTTCGTTGCCTCGCCGACGCGCGCTTCATGTTCGATGGGCACCGAACGGCAGATTCCCTTCGCGCCTTCCCATGTAAACAGTACCCCCGGCGCGTAAGTCGTTGCGAGTTGGATGCGTGACCGCGACATTGTCGGTGGCCTCGGCGGCGCATATTCGCCTTCGCCGTGATCGAACTGACGACCGGGGCGGCGCGCGCGCCGATCACGCCAATTTGGCTGTTGCCGGTTCCCGGTGTTGCTCATGGCTGATTATCCCCCGGTGTGTCCGGATCGAACTCAGCGACCTCGCCGCGCTGGCTCCGGATCGCCCGCATGACATGAATGAGATGTTCGGGGCGTATCCGTCGCGGTCCCTGCCTTGTGTACATATCGAAGCCGCCGCCCGCGATGATTCCGGCTTCGTCCACGTCTCGCAGCGAAGTCATGGGCGGCTTGAAAGCCGCGCCGTCTTCTGTCCAATACTCCTGAAAGCGCAGGGGTGAACTGATGTTCCGGAGATGCTGCCCAAACCGGTCAACCTCCTGACGGACAAGATCGCGATAGATGTTGTCGTATACAGGCCGACCCCGCGCCGTTGATCCGCGCCCCTCGAAGCCGATGGCGCGAAGCACAAAGGTTCCAAGATCGTCGGTCAGTCCAATAACGCCGTCTCGTCTCGCAAAAGCGGTCACGGGTGACGTGTAGTCGTAAGAGTCGGCCCGGAGCTTTTCGTTTGCCGACGCTTCTATGAATTGCTGGTTCTCGCGGAGCAACGCCCAGGTCTGGGCGAGCGAGGCCATGACACGGCGGATGGCATTCTCGGCCCATCTTTCGACTGCTGGCGGTGCAATCATGCGCTCCAAAAAGCGATGGAAAATGTCATGGGTCTCCACGACATATCTGTCCCGCCGATTCTGCGGCGTCGGTATCAACATGACAAAGCCAACGTGGGTGCGCCCGACGCGGCTTGACGCTTGGATGTACTCCGCGATGTCGGATGGTAACCCAGCGAAGAACATGCTGTTGAATCGGTCAACGTCTACGCCATGGCTGATGGCGGAAGTCGCGACGATACTGCGAATTTTATCGTCGATCTCGGGATAAGGCTGGCCCGGATTCGCGGCCTTTGCTTGCTCCATAATCTCCTGAATTTCCTTCATGTCGATGCCGCCGGAGATGAGGCGGCTGATAAATCGTTCAAGAGGCTGATGCGCAGCACGGTGTCTTTGGCGAACGGAGGCGTCGAGCGCGTCCATGATCTGGTCGCCGCCCTTCTTGTTCGTCACATAGGCGAGCGCGACGCGATGAAGGTCGATGAGCGCCATAATGTGCGCTTCCCGATTGTCTCGAACAGCGCGGTCGATGGCCGCCTGTCGCCAGCCCCCAGAGATATCCGAATGCTGAGCCGCCCGCAGGGTGGCGATTGTAGCCGCGCGGCTCGCCGGATCACGAAGGCCGCGCCAAAGCATCGAAAGGGTTGTGTGAAAGGCGCTCAGGACCGCAACCGCCGTGACGGTATGCGTGGCATCATTCGTCATCAAAGAAACGAACAAACGCATCCATGGCGCTGTCGCCTCGGGCGCGCTGCTGGCGAGCAGCTGCTGGGAGAGCGCCGAACGCGCCGGATTGTTATCTGGCGGCGGCGCCGGAGAGGCGAAGAAGGAATGATAGATGTCAGATCCCGGATAGGGAAAGCGTAGCGGCTGTCGTTGATAGAGCACTTCCAGTTGACGCTCCG
>DASXMF010000152.1:0-3363 GCA_036495845.1 Rhizomicrobium sp. | reverse complement strand
TGGATGGCCGGGACAAGACCCGGCCATCCACGTCTTTCTTGTTGCGAGGCTGTTAAGACGTGGATGCCCGGCACAAGGCCGGGCATGACGAAGATTCGGAAAATGCCAAGAGGAAAATGCCAAGAGGAGAACAACCACATGACCACAACGGTCGATAGCGAAACACCCAAGGACGCTTCCCCTTCCGTGATCGCCCAGCAGGCGGCGATGCTGAACGCGCTGCCGTTCTCCGACACAAGAGATTTCGACGATGCCTCGCGCGGTTTTCTCGGCACGCTGGAAAACGCGGAGATAGCCAACCCGCAGGGGCGGGTGGTCTGGAGCTTAAAACCCTACAGCTTTCTGTCCGAAGAGAAGGCGCCCGCCACCGTCAACCCGAGCCTGTGGCGGCAGTCGCGGTTGAACATGAACCACGGACTGTTCGAAGTGGTGCCGGGCATCTATCAGGTGCGGGGTCTCGACATCGCCAACATGATGCTGATCGAGGGCGAAACCGGCGTGATCGTGGTGGATACGCTGACCTCGATCGAAGGCGCGCGCGCGGCGATGGAACTCTACTTCCAGCACCGCGGAAAGCGGCCGGTCGCTGCCGTCATTTTTACCCACACCCATACCGACCACTATGGCGGCGCGCACGGCGTGCTCGACGAGGTCGCGCAGGCCAGCGGCGGGGTGCCGATCCTCGCGCCCAATCTCTTCATGGAGCATGCGGTCTCGGAAAACATCATCGCAGGGCCTGCGATGCTGCGACGCGCGCAATACCAGTTCGGGCCGTTCCTCGCCAAGGGTCCGCGCGGACAGGTCGACAACGGGTTGGGAAAGTCGATGGCGGCGGGCTCGGTCAAGCTGCTGCGCCCCTCGGATCTGATCATGGAAACCGGCGACAAGCGCGTCATCGACGGGCTCGAATTCGAATTCCAGATGGCGCCAAACAGTGAGGCGCCGGCCGAGATGCATTTCTACGTTCCGCGCTACAAGCTCTTGAATCTCGCGGAAAACTGCACGCACAATTTTCACAATCTGCTGCCGTTCCGCGGCGCGGAAGTCCGCGACGCGCTGGCCTGGTCGAAATATCTCGGCGAGGCGCTGCAGATGTGGGGCGGCAAGGCCGACGCGATGTGCGGCCAGCACCACTGGCCGGTGTGGGGAAAAGACCGCATCGACACCATGATCCGCCAGCAGCGCGATCTCTACAAATTCGCCCACGACCAGACCATCCGCCTGATGAACCACGGCCTCACCGCGAGCGAAATCGCCGAGACGATCAAACTGCCGGCGAGCCTCGAAGGCGCCTGGCATGGGCGCGGCTATTACGGTCACATCCGGCACAACGTGAAGGCGATCTACCAGAAATATCTCGGCTGGTACGACGCCAACCCGGTCAACCTCGATCCGCTGCCGCCGGTCGAGTCCGGCAGGAAATACGTCGAATACATGGGCGGCGCCGACGCGATCCTCGATCGTGCGCGCAAGGATTTCGCCAAGGGCGAATTTCGCTTCGTGGCGCAAGCCGTCAGCCATCTCGTGTTCGCCGATCCCGATAATCGATCCGCCCGCGCGCTGCTCGCCGATACCTTCGAACAGCTCGGCTATGCCGCGGAAAGCGCGACCTGGCGCAACGCGTATTTGTTCGGCGCGCAGGAGCTGCGGCAGGGCACGCCGAAAGCGCCGCCGCGCCCGCCGATGCCGCGCGAAACCCTGGCCGCGCTGCGTACCGAGCAATTGTGGGACGTGCTCGGCGTCCGGCTCAACGGGCCAAAAGCCGAAGGCAAGCACATCGTGCTCAATTGGGCCTTCACCGATACCAGCGAGAGTTTTATTCTGACGCTGGAGAACTGCGCCCTGACCTACATCGCGGGCGCGCAGGCGGAGAGGGCAGATGCCAGTTTCACCCTCGCGCGCGGCACGCTCGACGAGGTGATCGCGAAGCAGACCAGTTTTCCGGAAGCCGTCGCGGCCGGAAAGATAAAATTCACCGGCAATGCGATGCGGCTTGCGGAATTGATGGGGCTGATGGACGAATTCCCGCGCATGTTCGAGATCGTCGAGCCGAAGCGGACGGCGGTGAGCTAGAGGAAGCTGTCATTTCGGGGCGATGCCAACGGGTCCGCGCGAAGCGCGGCCCGATGACAGGCTCCGCATCGAACCCGGAATCTCGAGATTCCGAGGATGGTGTTCACGCGCCATCCACGAGGCGCAATTGCCAATCGGTTTTCACCTCTTCCCGTGTGGGGAGAGCAAAGGCCGCTTCCGGCGGCCGACCTTGGAAAAGAACGCCGAAGCTATGCTTCGGCTATGTCGGCATCGTCAGATGCGATCCGGGTGAGTGGGAGCCTCTATCGATAAACCGTAACCCTTACCCCGACCCTAGAGAGCGAGCTTCACTCGTCTCGATCCCACAAGGGGAGAGGGAGCTCACCGCCGTTGCTGTAAAACCGGTGTTTCACAGATGGATTGCTTCGTCACTTCGCTCCCCGCAATGACGACGGAGAGTTGCGGCCTACCTCAAATCCCCAGATATGCCGCCTGCACCTGCTTGTTGTTGGCGAGCTCTGCGCTTGACCCGTGCATGATCACGTTGCCGCTTTCCAGCACATAGGCGCGCTGCACCAGTGATAGTGCGCGGCTGACGTTCTGCTCCACCAGCAAAATCGCGGTGCCCATCTTGTGGATTTCGCCGATCTTCTCGAAGGTGACGTCGGTCATGACGGGCGCCAGGCCCAGCGAGGGCTCGTCGAGCATGAGCAGGCGCGGTTTGAGCATCAACCCGCGACCCACCGCGAGCATTTGCTGTTCGCCGCCGCTCATGGTGCCGGCGAGCTGCTTCTTGCGATCGGCGAGCCTCGGAAAAATGCTGTAGACCAGATCGAGCGTGCGGCTGCGTTCAGCCTTGGCCTTCGGCACATAGGCGCCGATCTCAAGGTTTTCCTGCACGGTCATTTCAGGAAATACCTGGCGTCCCTCCGGCACGTGGGCGATGCCCAGTTCCGGAATCCGGTGCGGCGGAAGCAAGGCAAGATTGGTGCCGGCGAAGGTCATGGTGCCCGAGGTCAGCTTCACGAGGCCCGAGATCACGCGCAACGTCGTGCTCTTGCCGGCGCCGTTGGCGCCGAGCAGGCCGACGGCTTCGCCTTCGCCGATCTCGATGCTGACATCGGTGATGGCAGGCACCGACCCGTAACTGGCGCTCACTCCGTCTAATTTGAGCACTAGCTTTCTCCCGGTGTCGGCGGGTGCACGTAGGAGCCGAGATAGGCGCGGACCACTTCCGGGTTTTCCACGATCTCCTTCGGGGAGCCCTCGGCGATCTTCTGGCCGTGATCGAGCACCACGAAGTGGCGCGCCACCGCCATGATCGCGCGC
>DASXMF010000151.1:0-37534 GCA_036495845.1 Rhizomicrobium sp. | reverse complement strand
AATTCATGCAGCTGCGGCACGATCGCAAATCCGAGAAGCAGATAGAACAGGACGGCCGAAGCCACGGCCAAAACCGCCGCGCGCTCATAATGTTGTCGCAGCAAAAACAGGATCGCCGCGCATCCCCAGGCAAGGACCAATGCGGCTGCTACAAGCGCCGGCCATTCCAGAGAGCCGCCATTGTGCGGCGGCAGATAGAGCGATGCCGCCACGAGCCCGATGGCGCCCAGTCCAAATTGTGCGGCGCCTGCGGCTCGCAACCATGTCTGCCCCCGCATTGATTTTGCGATGCTCGCTCGGCCGATCCAAAGCGCGCAGAGAAGCGCGAGTGCGGGCCAGACAGGCAGGATGTAGTGCGGCAATTTCGTCGGCACGAATTCGAACATGAGCCACACGCTACCGCTCCAGGCGAGGAGATAGCGGTAGACGGGATCGCGACGCTGCCCGACGGCATCGGCCAGGGCCGGTAGCAGCAACAGGGTCGCGGGCCAAAAGGTGAAACTTGCGAGCGCGAGATAATAGCCCGGTGGAGCGCCGTGCGATTCTTCGCCCCCCAAAATCTTCGCCGCGAAATCGTGCCCGAGCGATTGCTGGTAGAACGCGCCGTGACTCGCGTAACCTATCGCGATCGCCCAGGGCGCGACGATTGCGGCTGCAACGAGGATGCCGGACAGCGGTCGAAGGCTGCGGAGCCAGCGCCACTCCCGATCCCACAAAGAGAGCGCTAGCGCGGTTGCGCCAACGACGGCGAGGATGACGGGACCCTTCAGGAGGACGCCTGCGCCCAAAGCTGCCCAGCCGCCCATGATCCGTGCGAGACCCGGTTTTGCATATCGGGAATCGCGGACGGAGAGATAGGTGCGCATCATCGTCAATTGAGCGGCAATCACGGTAGCGAGCAGGGCCGCATCCGTGGTGGCGATGTCGCTCTCCGCCACGAGAAGCAGGGTCGTGCCGAGCAATAGCGAGGCAAACAATGCCCTGTGGCGCATGCCGAGACGGCGCCCACATTCATAGACCATCAGCAGACATAGAAATCCGGCGAGAAGCGATGGCAGGCGATAGACGAAGATGCGGTCGCGCATCGCGGGGCCGGCGAGTGCCGCCGACGCCGCCTGCAGCCAATAGATCCCAATCGGCTTGTTGTAGCGCGTGGTGCCGGCAAAGCGGATGTCCACAAAATTCCCCGTCTCGACCATCTGCCGCGAAGCTTCGGCAAAGCGGCTTTCGTCGCGATCGAGAGGCGGAAGTGTTGCGAGTCCCGGAAGCCAGGCAAGGAGGACGACCAGAAGAATCGCGAAGCGTGGCCACCAGGCGCCGCCACCGGGCGAGGGCGCAGGAGAACCCATCGCCTGCGCTGCACCATCGCTCATCGGCACCCTGCTCCCGCACTCCCGGCCGACCTCGGCCTGCCCGACGGGCCTGTTTCCCTGCGCCCGGCGCCTGTATAAGGCGCGCGCCCGCGGCTGGCGCGGATCGCTTGCGCGCGAGTCGCACTCTATTGTAGCGCAGGATCGAACGGAACCTTTGAGCTATGGCCGTTGCATTGTCGGTCGTCGTGCCCGTCAAGGACGAGGCGGAGAATGTCGGTCCGCTGGCGCGCGAAATCGACGAAGCCGTACGTCATGACTCTGCGGTGGAAATCATCTTTGTCGATGACGGCTCCTCGGACGGAACGGCGGCGCGGCTCAAGCAATTGCAAACCGATTTGCCAACGCTGCGCATCATCCAGCATGGCCGCAACGCCGGGCAAAGCCGCGCCCTGCGCACCGGTGTGCGCGCGGCGCGCGCAACCCTCGTCGTCACGCTCGATGGCGACGGGCAGAACGATCCCGCCGACATCGCCAGGGTGCTCGCGCCCTTTCATGCGGAAGGGGGCTCCGCACAGGTCGGCATGGTTTCCGGCGTACGCGTCAGGCGCAGGGATTCGATCTCGAAGCGGGCCGCGTCCGCGCTGGCCAACCGGTTTCGCCGCCGGATGCTGCGCGATCAGTCCGTCGATGTCGGCTGCGGCCTCAAGGCATTTCGCCGGGACGCGTTTCTCGCTCTGCCCTATTTCGATCATATGCATCGCTACCTCGCGGCCTTGATGCTGCGCGAGGGCTACGAAGTGCGCTTCGTGGAAGTCGGGCACCGGCCGCGCCTGCATGGGCGCTCGAAATACGGTGTGTGGGACAGGTTTGTCGTTGGCATCACCGACATCGCGGGCGTGCTCTGGCTCAAGAACAGATACCGCGGCGCCGTGGAGACGAAGGAGCTGTAATGCCGTTGCAAACATTGTTGACACCCGAGAGAATCTGGCTGGTCATCGGCTTCGCCGGCCAGGCGCTGTTCGCCTCGCGCTTCATCATTCAGTGGTTTCGAAGCGAGCGCGAAGGCCGCAGCGTCATCCCGGTCGCATTCTGGTATTGCAGCCTCAGCGGCGGCCTCGTGACTCTGGCCTACACCGTGCATTTGCAGAGTGTCCCCCTTGCCCTCGGCCAGGCGAGCGGACTCATCGTCTACAGCCGCAACCTCTATCTTATTTTCCGCGAACGCAGAGAGCTGCGCGAAGCGGCAACGCACCCTCACCCTTCCCCTGGTTTAACCGGGGGACCAGGCTCAGGGTGAGGAGATAAATGGATGCCCTCATGCCGAGCCTGTCGAAGCATGAGGTCCAAACGGGGGAGCCCAGATGTTCCGAGTATTTCCGGCCATGCTGGTCGCAGTGGTCGTCTACAACGTGGCAGCCCTGGCACACGGCCTCGCCGCCAACGAGGCGATGCAGAATTTTCTTTCGAGAGAGCGCCAGACGTTCCACATGTTCTCGGGCGATGCGTGGGACATCACCCTTGGCGATCTGCTGATTCTGCTCGGCTTCATCTGCCTGTTCGTCGAAATCGTTAAGGCGACCCGGACGACGCGGCGCGCGCTCGTCAATCACGGCCTCTCGGTGCTCGTCTTCATCGTCGCGCTGGTCGAATTCATCGTGGTGAAGGGGTTCTCGACCTCGGTGTTCTTCTTCATCCTGACGATGTCGGCCTTCGACGTGGTCGCGGGCTATACGATCTCGGTCGTGGCGGCCGAGCACGATCTCAGCGTGCGGCCCGAGCGATCGGATTGATTTTCCGTCCTATTCTTGCCGTGCTTCGCCAAGCCGCTATAGTCCCGGCCTTTTCCTGGGCCGCGAAGTCCCGGGAATGCGGACAGGTGGCCGAGCGGTCGAAGGCGCACGCCTGGAAAGTGTGTAGACGGTGACGAATCGTCTCGTGGGTTCGAATCCCACCCTGTCCGCCACCCTGCGCCTTCGGCCTCGGATGGCAGGCTGCAACAAGATTGGACGCAGAGGCGTGAGGATGAACTTGGACTTTCAGATAAGTCGTTATGTTCCAGGAATCCTGGCCTTGGCGGCGTTCGCATTGATTCCCGGTTGCGGCGGCGCGGCAGCGCAAACCTTCAACGACACATACACCTTCTGCTCGCAAGCGAATTGCAGCGACGGAAATTACGCCGCTTCGCCGTTGATCGCCGACGCGAGCGGCGATTTCTTCGGCACGACGGCGCTGGGCGGTGACGGCGGCTGGGGTGTCATCTTCGAGCTCGTCCCGGACGGGAACGGCGGCTATACCTACTCTCGACTGCACAGCTTCTGCGGCCAGGCGAATTGCACGGACGGCAGCGATCCCGTCGCCGGGTTGATCCTCGATACGTCCGGCAATCTTTACGGAACGACGAAATTCGGCGGCTCCCAGAACGGCGGAACCGCGTTCGAGCTGGTGCGGAGCGGGGGAAAGACGAACTTCAGAGTCTTGCACAGCTTTTGCGCCCAGGGTGCGAGCTGCGCGGATGGAAGCAATCCCGTTTACGACGGCCTCACCTATCGTGGTGCCGCCAACGGCGCCCCTTACGACGGGGCGTCTGCCCTTTACGGCACCACGATTTACGGCGGGGAAAATAATGGCGGCTTTTCCGGAGTCGTCTTCGAACTCAAGCCCGTAACCGGGAGAAGACGCTGGAGGGAACATGTGCTTTACGATTTTTGCACCCAGACGAACTGCGCCGACGGCAGCCAGCCTTACAACGGCCTGCTTGCCGACAACCGCGGGCACCTCTTTGGCGTGACGTTTGGCGGCGGCGGCAACAGCGACGGCACGATTTTCGAGCTTTCGAAGAAGTCCGGTCATTGGACTGAGACCGTCCTCTACAGTTTCTGCACCACCGCCAATTGCCCGGACGGCAGGAATCCCGAATCGCCCTTGACTACGGATTCATCGGGAAACCTGTTCGGAACCGCAACGGCGGGCGGCGGACAGGATGGAGGAGTTCTGTTCAAACTCGTCCCGAAGGGAACAAATTCGAAATACAGCGCGCTCTATGGTTTTTGCTCGCAGACAAATTGCACCGACGGCCAGAATCCGATGGGCCGCGTGGCGGTCGATGGATCGGGCAATATCTTCGGAACGACCGTCGCCGGCGGCGATCCGGGCGTAAACCGGGGTGTTGCCTTCGAACTGGGCGGCGGCTCGCTTCAGGTACTGCATACCTTCTGCCAGGGAGGCGACTGCAACGACGGTGCTTTTCCTGTGGGAGGCGTGATTCTCGATCCGTCTGGAAACGTCTTCGGCACGACATCCGAAGGGGGCAGCCATTCCGACGGCGTGGTGTTCGAAATCGGAGCCGCGAGGTAGAGCGGCTTCTGCCTGAAACAGCCCTGATTTTGTGCAATTCGGTACGCGCAGTGTAGATGAGTCGTCTGGAATCCCTGCGCCATCGCCACTAGCATGCGGAATCATTGCGTGGGTCCGGGATGCGCGGCGAGACTTTCGATTTCATCTCCAATTTCAGCACGCTGTGGCAGGTGGTGCTCGGCGCCTGCCTGGCCACGGCGGGAGGCCTTGCCGCCAACCAGTTCGAATGGCGCGCGCAGATGCAGAGACGCGAGCGCAACGCGGCGCTTTTCTTCGGCGAGGTTCTCTCGAGCCTGGCGGTAATCATAAAACTCGCCGATCATACCAAGAAGATCGGCGACCCGTTCGGCCCGATCACATTGCGCATGCTGCGCTCGGCGCGGCGCGAGATCGACATCTACGAACGCAACCGCGAGAGTCTGATCGACCTGCGCGACGCTGCCCTGCGCGCGCGCATGCACAGGCTGACGCTCAGACTCGCCATGCCCCTCGACGGAACATTCGACGCCAGCCAGGAAATTGCATTGCTGGAAGGGCAATTGCGCTCTCGCACGTTGGACGACGAAGATCGCAGCGAGCTGGAAGCACGGATCGTGGGACTCAAGGAACGCCGTGAAGCGGGCTACGACTACATGCTCGAAAACTCACACGAGATCGCCAAAGTTCTTTCCGACCTGGCGCCCCTCGCCCGGCATGTCTTCGATCTCGACGAATTCGCGCTGCGCAACACCTGATGCGGCGTGGGCAAATGTTGCCGAAAACCGAGGCTCAAAGATAAAGACGGGCTGAAAGTTGCAGCTGCACGTCGGATTGGTTCGGCGTCAGTCCAACAATTTCCCGCTCGTTGCGCGTGCTGTATATGTAGAGTACTTCGCCCGTGAAGCGCAGCCAGTCCTTGGGAAGCCACGACCCGGCGAAAGTGAGCGAATATCCATTCTCGCTCAGAAGGCTGTTGCCGCCCGTGTGCGTGCGGAACAGGTCGCCACGCGCCGCCAGCCTCCATTCGTCCCGCTCCCATCCGAGGAGAACGTAAGCGGAATTGAAATTCGTGACGCTCGAAAACTGCGGAACCGGCGTGATCACCGTCGTCCCTGCAAGCCCCTGTGCGAGAAGGGTGAAATCGCCCAAGGCTTTCGAAGCGCCAGCGCTCCAAAAATTCGTGCGCCACGCAAAATAGTCGCCGTCATGCGCCGCCGAATCCGCCTCGTTGTCGTAGCGGTCAAGCTGCACATGCCACTGGTCCTCGCTCTTCCACGATGCGCCGGCGTACCAACTCACGCGGTGATCGATTTCGTCGAAGATGAGCGTCGTATCCGGGGGCTTTCTGCCGAATAAGATGAGCGTCGCATCGGGAAGCCGAAGATCGTCGAATAGCGCTGTCGGCCGGTCATCCATGGCCCAGCCCCTGTCGGCGATCATCACCCCCGCCGGGTCGTTCCAACCGAACAATGCCGCGGTCAGCGACAAGGTCCCCTCGTCGGATCGCCAGTCTACTTCGCCCTCGCCGCCGATCGTTCGCAATTCGTCTCCGAACCAGCTGTTGATCGCGGACGGCGTCAGCGTCCAATAGCTCGACCAGCCCACTTCGGTATTTTCGAGAGAGAACGGAGGAAAAAAGGCGCCCGCCTTGAGCGACCACAGCCATGGCGTCGTCGAAACAGGGCGATAGCGCAAGTAGGCTTCGGTCGGGAGAACAAAGTATTTTTGCGAGGAGTCGGCGCGGACAACCGCAATCGCCGAGACTTCGGGGGTGAACAGCACGCTTCCCTGCGCGACTGCGCCGGCGAACTGGAAATTGGAATTGTCGGCGCCGTAGCGCAGCTTGCCGAGGCCTCCGTCGAGCCATGACCGTTCGCTCTCCGGGGCCACGATGCGCAGATCCGCGAAGCCGTCATATTCGAAGTCTACAGCACGGGCGGGAGCGAGCGACGCCAAGAATATCAGAACGCCACAAATCGCCGGTGCGAAGTCAAGCCGCATGATCGACAGCGCTTCGCGCAAGCGGGAGTTCGATGGTGACCCTGGTCCCGCGACCGACCGTGCTGGCTACGGATAGCGAGCCGCCATGCAGCTTTACAACAGCGTTCGCGAAAGCAAGCCCGAGGCCCGCACCCTGATGCTCGCCATCAAGTGCGGATCGGAGCCGGCGGAAGGGCTGAATCACCGAACCGAGCAGCTCGGGCTCGATGCCTGTTCCGGTATCGGCAAATTCAATTGCAACCTGCGATCCCTCGATCCTGCCCGAAATGGTCAGCGTGCCGCCTCGCGGCGTGAACTTGATGGCGTTGTGAATGAGAATGCCGAATGTCTGGCGGAGCCGCGATGCGTCGCCCAAAACTTGAGCGGCATCGAGGCCAGGCATTGCCATCAGCGTGACGCCGGCGCGTTGCGCCAGGCCGCGGTGCATGGCGAGCGCTTCCCGGATCAGTGCGCCGGTCAGGATCGGCTCGCGGGCAATGGAAAGGGTCTTGGAATCGCACTGCGCCAGATCCAGCATGCGTTCGAACAAGGCGCGCAGATGCTGTCCGCTGCCGCGAATGTCGCGCGCGTATTCAAGATAGCGCGCACTTCCAAGCGGCCCAAGCACCTGCTGTTCCAGCATCTCGCTGAAGCCGACGATCGCGTTGAGTGGCGTCCGCAACTCGTGGCTCATGTTCGCAAGAAATTGCGACTTGGCGTCGTTCGCCTTGACCGCCTCGATGCGTGCCTGTTCGGCCGCCTCCATCGCCCCGGTCAGCGCTGCTTCGCGCTCGGCGATCGCGCCGGTCATGCCGGCGATCGACTGTGCAAGGCGACCGATCTCGTCACGGGTCCGGCCCGGCAGCGACGGATGCGAATAGTCGCCGGCGGCGATACGCTGGGCCGCCGATGCCAGCGCCTCGAGCGGCCGCGCCACGCGCCGAACGATCACGGTGGCGCCCGTCGCCGCCGCGATCAAGGCGAGCCCCAGCAGCAGCAGCATGGGCCCGAACAGTCCGCGATATGATTTGAGCGCTTCTTCAAGCGGAAAGTCGATGACCGCAGCGATCGGGCGGCTCGCTTCCGCCGTCGGAAGCCTCGTCACAATCGCGAGCGATTCCGAACCGTTACGGAAAACAATGGAGGTGCGTTCGTCCGCGTTGGTAATGGCTGGCAATTCCGGCCCATAGCCGCTCGTACGCGACGCGAGGTTCCAGCGACCTCGAGCATCCTGCGTTGCCAGCGCGATTGCATGTGGCGACGAGGAGATCCTGCGTATGTCTTCCAGCAATCCGCCATTCAGGGGGATGAATGCGGCAATGAAGCCAATGGGTACCGGGGCCCGCACCGGCACGACGACGATCCAGTAAACGCCCGTGCCCAACGTGACCAGCGCGGTTCCCCTGTCGCCCTGCAACGCGGCTTCGAGCAATGCCGGATAGGGGAACGCATGGTTGCCGAGCTTGTCGTTTTCCGTATCGGCGGCAATCGAGCCGTTCAGCGTGACCAGCAGCATGCGGGACGCACCGATACGGTGTCCGTGATTGCGCAGGACGGAGAGTTCCGTGCCGTGGTCGCTGTTTGCAATGGCAGAACGCAACGCGTAGTCGAGCGCCAGCACCTGCACGCCCTGGGTTACGCGTTGCGATAGAAAGTCGAGCTGCCGGGAAAAGGAACGCATCGCCGAGGAAAGCTCGCGCTTTCCCTGCTCGACGAGTTGCTGGCGCAGATAGATGTAGGCAAACGTCGCAGTCGCCGCCTGCACCAGGACGAGCGTGGCCATGAGAAACAGCGCAAGGCGGTTGCGAAAGCTCATCTGCTTGTTCGCGTTCAGTACATCTGCATGTGCATCTGTTTTCGCTTCAGCGGATTTGCGGAAGCGACCGACAAGGCGATCGTCGCGCTCGCACCGGTGTCCTTGACGAGAAGGTTAAGGGATGGCTGCGGAGAACCCGGCACGAGCTGGGGCTGCCACACCGTCACACGATATCTGCCAGGTGGCGCATCTGCGATTTTTGCATGGCCCATGGCGTCGGAGATGGCCGCCCATGGCCACTGCGCCACGTAGACGTAAGTGATCATGTGGTCGTGAATGTTGCAGCCGATCGCGGCTACTCCCGGCCTCGCGAATATGACCGGTTGGGAACGCTCCCCTTCGTCGATCTCGAAAGCGAACTGGCGGATGCGCGAGAAGGAATAGACCTGATGCATTGTCGCATCGCTGTTGGTGAAGATCACATGGCCACCCTTTCGGATCAGCGTGACGAGCGGCAGAAACGTTTCATGGCGCTGATCGATGATGGCCTCGACAGGAAGGCTGGTTGCGCTCTCAGATGCGATCGCTTGCACGGGCGCGAGTTCGACCACGGCATCGGCAAGGGCGTGACCCCGCGCATCCGTCACGTCCACGACGACTTCCGCAGCACCGGCGATTCCATGCACAAACAGCGTCGCGAGTGCGGCGCCGATCCAGAGCCTTCCGTTCATGAGAGAAAGACTAGGGGATATTGGTAAATTTCCGATTGGTAGCTCCGGGGCCGCCGAGAACTGTAAACCAGACCCCTTCGGAGCAGGCGGCTTGCGGATGCGTCATGATCTTCGCTAGCCGTTACGTGAGACCGGGAGACCGACTTTGATGTCCGCACTGGAGATCGACGCGCCGCAGACGGGCAACCGCAGGGCCGGCATCGTCCGGGTCCTCGCCGCGTCCTGCGCGGGGACGGTATTCGAGTGGTACGATTTCTTCATCTTTGGATCGCTCGCGGCCATTATTGCGTCGCATTTCTTTTCCGGCGTCAGCGCGGCGCAAGGCTATATTTTCGCGCTACTCACTTTTGCCGCCGGCTTTGCGGTGCGTCCGGTTGGCGCGCTGGTATTTGGCAGGTTCGGGGACCGGCAGGGCCGCAAGCGCGCCTTCCTCGTCACGATCACGCTGATGGGCGCGGCGACGGTTGGCGTCGGACTGCTCCCCGACTACGCGTCTATCGGCATAGCCGCACCTTATGCGCTCGTCTTCCTGCGACTCGTCCAGGGCTTTGCGATCGGGGGCGAATATGGGGGCGCCGCCATATACGTCGCCGAGCACGCCGACAAGAACAGGCGCGGCGCGGCGACGGGATGGATCCAGGTGGCCGCGACGCTCGGTCTGTTTCTCGCCCTTCTCGTGATCCTCGCCTGCCGCAGCCAGTTCGGCGAAGACGCTTTTCGCCACTGGGCGTGGCGCATCCCGTTTTTGATCTCCGCAGTTCTTCTCGGCATCTCGCTGTGGATCAGGCTGCGGCTCGGCGAATCACCCCTGTTTCGCCGCATTCAGGAAGAAGGCCGCGCTTCCAGGGCGCCGCTCGCGGAATCCTTCTTGCGCGCGGGCAATCTCAAGCTTGTGCTGATTGCCTTGTTCGGACTGCTGATGGGGCAAGGCGTCGTATGGTACACGGCACAGTTCTACACACAGTTCTTTCTGGAAGGCGTGATCAAGGTCGCGCCGGCGCTCGTCAACGCGCTCATCATGGCGGCGACCGTCGCCAGCGCCGGCCTTCATATGTTCTTCGCCTGGATCTCGGACAGGATCGGCCGCAAGCCCGTGATGCTGTTCGGTCTGGGACTGGCGGCGGTAAGCTTTGTTCCGGGCTTCCAGTTGCTGGCCGAAAGCGCCAATCCCGCATTGACCTCCGCCGTCGTGCGCGCGCCGGTGACGGTCGCAGCACCGGCTGAAGACTGCTCGATGCAATTCGACCTTGTCGGCAAGGCAAGATTTGCAAGCTCATGCGATATCGCAAAGGGCGCGCTCGCAGGCGCCGGCGTGCCCTACCGCAACAGCGCCGAGCCCGCAGGCATGCCGACGCGCGTTTTGGTGGGAACCAACGCCGTGGCCAGCCCCGACGGGCGCGGACTCGACGCATCTCATCTTGCCGCCGTGAAATCGAAATTTGTCGCAACATTGAAGACGGCGCTGCGCGGAGCCGGTTATCCGGCTGCCGCCGACAGCCGCGCCCTCGACATTCCGCGCACGCTCGGATTGTTGCTGATTTTCATCACCGCGGCGTCCGCGCTCTACGGCCCGCAGGCGGCAACGCTGGTCGAACTCTTTCCTACGCGAATCCGCTATTCGGCGCTCTCGTTTCCTTACCATGTCGGGGTGGGATGGTTCGGCGGATTTCTGCCGGTGACGGCCTATGCCATCGTGGTGGCGACGGGAAACATCTATGCGGGGCTGTGGTATCCGACCGTGATCGCAACGATCGGCTTCTTCGTGACGCTCTTCTTTCTTCCCGAAACGCGCGATCGGGACATCGAGGCATAGCTCTCGGTCACTTGGCCTCCAGCGGGACACCCGGCTCGTTCTTGCTGGCGCGGTGGACGAGCGCCGTCTTCACGCTTGCGACATTCTTGGCCGAGGTGAGCGTTTCGGTGACGAACGTCTGAAACGACGAAAGATCGCGCGCTACGCATTTCAGGAGAAAATCCACCTCGCCGGAGAGCATGTGGCATTCGCGTACGGCGGGCCAGCTGCGCGCCTGTTCCTCGAACCGCTTCAGATCCGCCTCCGCCTGGCTCGCCAGGCCGACGAAAACGAAACCGGTGACCTCGTAGCCCAATGCCTTACCGTCCAGCTCCGCGTGATATCCCTTGATGTAGCCGGCTTTTTCCAGCGCCCGCATGCGCCGGAGGCAGGGCGGCGCGGTGATCTTGGCCCGCCGGGACAGTTCCACGTTGGTTATGCGGCCGTGACTCTGCAGTTCCGAGAGGATGCGGATGTCGATGGAGTCGAGCTTATGACGCTCCATGATGAAGCCTTCGATGGTGGATGCGACCGCATTTAATACTGCGTGGTAGCCATACGCAATAATATTTCGGGAATGGATATTCGCCTGCCGGGTGCGACTCGCGCTGCGCATCTTCGCCGAGGCCGAGCCTGTCGCTCGACTGCCCCCGCCCTCGCAAAAATCAGCAAACACGCGGCATTCCAGGATGTGCTTGACCTTTCGGGCGAGTGTTCCGATATCGGATGGCAATGGGCTGTCAGGCCGCGGTGCCCGCGGCGGTTTTATCCTCGCGGATCACGCTTTCGGGAGCGGCATGACGGAAGCGACGGAAGCCAAGCTTGTCATACTGGGCAGCGGTCCGGCGGGGGCGACGGCCGCCATCTATGCCGCGCGCGCGATGCTCGAACCAATCCTGATTTCTGGCCTGCAGCCTGGCGGGCAGCTCACCATTACCACCGACGTCGAGAACTATCCGGGCTTTGCAGAGACCATCCAGGGCCCCTGGCTCATGCAGCAGATGCAGGCGCAGGCCGAGCACGTCGGGACGAAACTCGTCAACGACACGATCGCAAGCGTCGATCTGGGCGGACGCCCATTCACGCTCGTCGGCGATTCCGGCGCGCGCTACCGGACGCAAACGCTAATCATCGCCACGGGCGCACAGGCCAAATGGCTGGGCCTTCCATCGGAAGAGACCTACAAGGGATTCGGCGTTTCGGCTTGCGCGACCTGCGACGGATTCTTTTTTCGCGGAAAGTGCGTGGCCGTCGTGGGTGGCGGCAATACGGCAGCGGAAGAGGCGCTGTTCCTCACAAATTTCGCCGAGCACGTCACGCTCATCCATCGCGGGCCGGTGCTTCGAGCGGACAAGACCAATCAGATGCGGCTTGCCGCAAACACGAGGATCGGGATTCGCTACGACACGGTGGTCGACGAAATTCTGGGCGCCAGTGAGCCGCGCGCGGTCACCGCGGTCAATTTGCGAAGCCTGGAAGACGGAACGAAGGAAACGCTTGTCGTCGATGGATTGTTCGTCGCCATCGGTCATTCGCCGGCCACAGAACTGTTTCGCGGCCAGCTCGACATGGATGGCGACGGCTATATCCGCACGGAGCCGGATTCGACACGCACCAGCGTGCCAGGTGTTTTCGCGGCAGGCGACGTAAAGGACAAGATCTTCCGGCAGGCGGTCACCGCGGCGGGAATGGGCTGTATGGCGGCGCTGGAGGCAGAGCGGTTTCTGGCAGCGCGGCACTGAAGCCGGAACGAGGACTGCGCATGGATTGGGACAAACTTCGCATCTTTCACGCGGTCGCATCGGCGGGAAGCTTCACCCATGCCGGACAGATGCTCACATTGAGTCAATCGGCGGTCAGCCGGCAGGTCAGCGCACTCGAGGAGGAGATCGCCACACCTCTCTTTCAGCGACATGCGCGCGGTTTGACACTCACCGACGAAGGGGAGCTTCTCTACGGGGCGGTTTCGGACGTTCTGGCCAGACTCGGCCAGGCCGAGGAGGCGCTCAAGAACGTCCAGGCCGCGCCGCGCGGCCAGCTCAAAGTAACGACGAGCCACGGCCTCGGCACGTTCTGGCTTCTGCCCCAGCTTCACGAGTTTGTCTCAGCCTTTCCTGAACTGCAGCTTCACCTGGTGTTCGAGGATCGCGAACTCGACCTCGCGCAGCGTGAGGCGGATATCGCGCTCAGAATGCGCGCGCCGGTGCAGGCCGATCTGATCCAGCGCAAGCTCTTCACCGTGCACTATCACATCTACGCAGCGCCGGCGTATCTCGCACGTGCCGGAAAGCCCGACAGCTTTGAAGACCTCGCCCACCACCAGCTCATCGTCTATGGAGAAACCGCGTCGCCGGAAATCCGCGAAGTGAACTGGTTGGCGAACCAGGCGATCCGCATCGAGCCGGGCTGCCGCGGCCGCGCGCTCCGGATCAACAACATCTCCGGCATTCTTCAGGCGACCGAAGCGGGAATGGGAATCGCGGCGCTGCCGGATTACGTGGCTGCCGAGCGCAGGAGCCTCGTCAAGCTGTTGCCCGAAATCGAAGGCCCCACCTTCGACGTGCATCTCGTCTATTGCGATGCGCTGCGCCAGTCCAAGCGGGTTGGCGCCTTCCGGGATTTCCTTGTTCGCCTGGCAAAAGAGTGGAAATACTGAAGACCCCGTTAAAGCTGGACCCACAGCCCGCGTGGATCCGCACGGGCGCCAAAAGGCGGATCGAATAAAGTCCGCTGCTCGCATCAATTCTATTGAAACGATTCTGAGTCACACTGCGCGTTGGGCCGCGAACCATTCCCCCATGGCAGCGGCAAGGAGAAGCAATTCCCTTCGTGGTTTCCCGATCGGCTTTCGAGAGGGGAACACCCAAGCGTTGTCGGCCGGGGCGTTCGCGCGCCCCGGCATTTTTTTCGGGCTTACGCCGCAGCTTTGTGCGAGGCCACGACCTGGTCGGCGAGCTTGCCGGTGAGCTCCGCCAGATGGTCGAATTCCATCTCGAACGTGCCTACGCCCTGCGTCAGCGAACGCAGATCGATGATTAGGCTGTGCAGTTCGGCGAGCGGGATTTGCGCATCGACCGTATCCCAGCCTTTCCAT
This sequence comes from Rhizomicrobium sp., assembly GCA_036495845.1. Lineage (GTDB taxonomy): Bacteria > Pseudomonadota > Alphaproteobacteria > Micropepsales > Micropepsaceae > Rhizomicrobium. The sequence continues at coordinate 23,535 of DASXMF010000151.1, read as the reverse complement.
CCAGGCCGAGCATCATAGCCCATCAGTTGGCCGCGCCGGCCGCTGACCACCTGATTGGCTTTCGAGGTCGCATCGTTGGGTACGTGAACCTTCACGCGCATGATCGGCTCGAGCAGAACCGGCGCGCAATTCGGCATGCCTTCGCTCATCGCGACGCGCGCGGCGGTCTGGAAAGCGGCGTCCGAGGAGTCGACGGTGTGATAGGAACCGTCGACCAGCGCCACGCCGACATCGACAACCGGAAAGCCGAGCGGTCCCTGTTTCAGATAGTCGATGACGCCCTTCTCGACCGAAGGGATGAACTGTCTGGGAACCACGCCCCCCTTGATCAGATCCTCGAACACAAATCCGCTGCCGCGCGGTAGCGGCTTGATCTCGATGTGCACGTCGCCAAACTGGCCGTGACCGCCCGATTGCCGCTTGTGCCGGCCATGCTGCCTGCCCGGCTTCCGAATCGTTTCCTTGTACGGCACCTTCGACTGATGGGTGCTGATCTTGAGACCGAATTTGCTCGCCAGCTTCTCTGCAGCGACCTTCAGATGAATCTCGCCCTGGCCCGCAAGCGACATTTCCTGCAATTCGGCATTTTGGCGAAAATGCAGGGAGGGGTCTTCTTCCTGGAGCTTGTGGATGGCCGAGGTCAGCTTCACTTCATCCTTGCGGTCGGTCGTTTCGATGGCGAGCGCGTAAACAGGCTCGAGCGCTTCGATCTGGACTTTCGGCAGCGGCGTCTTGGCGACACTCAGCGTCTCGCCCGTCGCCATGCCTTCGAGGCGTGCGACTGCCACCGTCTCGCCGGCTTTCGCTTCGGCGAGCTTCGTCTGTGCATCACCCTTGAGCGCGAAAATGCCGGCGACGCGCGCATCGCGTCCGTCATGGGCGTGAAGCACCGCGCCGTCCTTGACGGGACCGGCGAGCACGCGCACCAAGCTGAGCTTTCCGTGCGCACCATTGTACGTCTTCAGGATATGCACCATCGCGTCGCCATTAGTCTTGACGCCCAGGCGCGCGGCAGTCGCCGACAGTTCGGGTACTTCGTGACGCAGGGCCTTCAGAAGCCTGCGGATGCCGTTGTCCTTCTCCGCCGAACCCAGCAGCGCGGGAACCACGAGGCCTTCGGCCAATTCTTTCGAAAGGCCTCCGAAGACTTCGTCGCGAGGAGGCTCGACGTCGGAGAGAAGTTCCTCCATCAGGTGCTCGTCGTAGTCGGCCAGCTTTTCCAGCATGGAAAAGCGCGCCTCCTTTTCCTCATCCTTCATGTCACCGGAAAGATCGACGATCCTGGATTCGTCATGCTCGCGATAGACATAGGCGCGCTCGAGAGCGAGATCCACGAAGCCAGTCACGATGCCACCTTCCCAGATCGGTATCTGGCGCAACAGCAACGGCTTGTCGCTGGCTTCCTGCAGACCAGCCAGCAATTCGCGCAGCCCGCCCTGCGCCTTGTCGATCTTGTTGATGAAAAGAAAATGCGGAATGGATTGGTCGGCGAGGCGTTTGAGGAATGGTTTGAGCATCTGCACCTTCGCGGGATCCGGCTCGCACACCACGACAGCGGCGTCGACACCCGGCAGCACGTTGAGCGTGTCCTGCAGAAATTCGATCGATCCGGGGCAATCCAGAAAGGTGAAACTTTCGTCGAGATATTTGGTGGTTGCGCAATTGACCTCGACGCTCATCTGCCGGGCCCGCGCCTCAGGCGACGAGTCTCCGACCGTGTTGCGCTGCGGCACTGATCCCTTGCGCTGGACGGCGCCGGTGATTGCAAGAATGCTTTCCAGCAGCGTCGTCTTCCCGCTGCCGTAGGGTCCCACCAGGGCCACTGCACGTGGCCCACTTCCTCCATTTTTCCTGGACATGCTCGCCTCCTTGCCGCCGAATTCGCGGGTCGCGGCGCGCGCCGGCGCGCTGTCCTGACGGCGCCACACCACGACCCCGAATGAATGCTCGCGCCTTGGAGCGACGCTGGCAAGGGGTCCAACTCTCTTGATCACGAACCAACGGCGTTAGGGCACGGGACGAGTTCCGGAGCGGACAGGCGGCGCACAAAAGAGTGAACCGCCAAGACGCCAAGAAAGAGAAATTACCCCGGAGATACTAAGGGCATGGACAAAAAGGAATGGCGCGCGAAGGCGCGCCAATCTTCCTTCCTTTGTGTTCTCGGTATATCGGTGACGCACCTTCCACGCCTTGGCGTCTTGGCGTCTTGGTGGTTCTTCTTGGGCCTTACAGGCGAAGCCGTTCTTAATGACGTAATTTCCGATTAGTGCAGTGAGGCGCAGAAGCGTTGAATGCGCCGGCAGGCCTCTTCGAGCGCTGCATTCGACGAGGCGTAGGAGACGCGGAAGAACGGCGAAAGGCCAAACGCCGCGCCATGCACCACGGCAACGCCCTCCTCTTCGAGAAGCTCGTGAACGAAATCCTCGTCGGTGGCGATCCTCTTGCCGGACGTGGTGTGCTTGCCGATCAGCTTGCCCATCGAAGCGTAGACGTAGAACGCTCCTTCAGGTCGCGTGCAAGCGATGCCCTGCGCCTGATTGAGCATCGACACGACGAGGTCGCGCCGCTCCTGGAAAGCGCGACGGAATTCTTCGATGTGATCCTGCGGGCCGCTCAGAGCTTCCACGCTTGCCCATTGCGAGATGGACGCGGGATTGGAGACGGTCTGTGACTGAAGCTTCGCCATTGCCCGGATCAGCGGCTCGGGTCCCGCGCAATAGCCAATTCGCCATCCCGTCATCGCATAGGCCTTGGAGACGCCGTTCATCGTCAATATCCGCTCGTAGAGACGCGGTTCCGCAGCGGCGATGGTTTCGAAGCGGAATCCGTCGTAGACGAGATGCTCGTACATGTCGTCGGCGAGAATCCAGACATGGGGATGGCGCAACAGCACATCGGTCAGTGCGCGCAACTGTTCGTGCGTGTAGCAGGCACCCGACGGGTTGCAGGGCTGGTTGAAGATCAGCCATTTGGTTTTCGGCGTGATCGCGCCTTCGAGATCCTGCGGCGCCAGGCGGAACCCGTTCTCGATTCGCGTCTCGACGATGACGGGCATTGCGTCGGCGATGAGCACGATATCGGGATAGCTGACCCAGTAGGGAGCGCACACGATGACTTCGTCGCCGGGATTGAGAGTCGCCATCAGGGCATGGAAGATGACGCTCTTGCCGCCCGGCGCCGCGAAGCATTGCGCAGGCGCGTAGTCGAGGCCGTTCTCGCACCTGAATTTCGTCGAGATCGCCCTGCGCAGTTCGGGAATCCCCTCGACTGCGGTGTATTTCGTCTCGCCACGGCGGATCGCCGCGATCGCTGCGTCCTTGATGTTGTCTGGCGTATCGAAGTCCGGCTCTCCCGCGCCAAGGCTGATGACGTCCCGACCCTGGGCCTTGAGATCCCGAGCCTTCTGCGCCGCCGCCATCGTCTGCGCGGGTTGAATTCGACCGATCGAGCGGGCCAGAAAGCCCTCGGGCAACATGCGCGGATTCACGAGTCTCTGAACTCCCTTCGGGCGGCGCGAGGTATCCGCTGCCGGGATGCGATAGGCAAGGGGCCGGTCGGATTCGCTCACCGGTTTTGGCGAAAACGCAGGGTTTGGGAGACAAGACGGACCTGTCTTCGACTGGATCGATTCGAGCACCAAATATCACGGTGAATTGAAGCCGTGCCCGGAGCCGGCGCGACTACGGCAAGTCACAATGAAGCGACCCTGCGAAGGCCACTTGCCGCGGCATTGCTCATAATCGGCTCCGGCTGCTCAGCCATTTGTGAAGTGGCCGCCATGGACGGGGTGCGCGACCCGGTGCGACAATTGTTTTGTCAAAGCGAAGGAGGGCCGTCATGAAATTTCGCACGATGAAAACGATCGCAGTTTCGGCGATCGTTATTTCCGTTGCATCGCACGCACAAGCCGCCGTTACCGTGCTCGGCAACGGCGTCGCCCACAGCTGCTTCCAATTCGCGGAATTCGGAGGCAATTCGACCGACGGAATCTCGACTTGCAGCTTCGCGCTTCAACAGGTGGCGTTGCCGGTGAGGGATCGCGCAGCGACGTACATCAATCGCGGCATCCTGCGCGCCCGTGACGAGGATACGCAGGGTGCGTTGTCGGACTACAATCAGGGATTGGCGATGGATGCCGAGCTCGGCGAAGGATATGTCGATCGCGGCGCCATCATGATCGTGCTCAGGCGCTACGACGATGCGGTCGCCGATTTCGACAAGGGCATTTCTCTGGGCGCCAATCGTCTGCAGATCGCCTACTACGACCGCGCGATCGCCGACGAAGCGCTGGGCAATATTCGCGCGGCTTACGAAGACTACAAGAAGGCAGCGGAGATTCAGCCGGATTTCGCCCTGGCAACCGAGCAGCTCTCCCGTTTTCGCGTCGTGCGCAAGTCCGCCGACGGCAACTGAACACGCGGAGGCGACAGTTTGATACAATTCCGTTGTTGCGTCCGGCGGAGGCGGAGTTATCAGTTGGTCTCGCGCGAGCGGCGAGAGAACTGATGGCTTCGCCAGAGACGACGGGAGCAAGGCTGCGGCCACAGGCGTCGCACGCTCCCGAGGTTGGGCAGATTGGGTCGTTCTGTTTCGCAGCCGGAAACGCCAGGCAAAAACCGCCGCGCTTTGACGTGACTGCGTTACTGCTGTCGCGATCGCACCTGAGTCGGCGCTCCAAACAGGGTGTGGCCGCGCAGGCGGCCGGGCGGTTTCCTGGACCCCGAACCTGGATTCTCGTCCGGTCGCCATTCCTCACCGGTTCTCGGACCGCCGGAGCCGCGTAAATCCGCGCAGGTCGCGGTATTTGCGAAGCCATCCATAGAGGGAATAGCGGGCCCGGCGGGCGGTTTGGCTTGTTTTCGCGCCTGCAAAAGCTAAGTAGATGGCTGCACGGTCGGGGGCCGTAGGCAAAGAGCGGGTTTTTCATCCATGAATCCATCCTTCCGATTCCTGGCGCTGGCCGCCGGCGCCCTGATTACAGCGGGGTGCGCCACACCCGTCCCCCAGGCCCTCAAGCCCCAGGATGTTCCACCGAGCTTTACCGGACCCGCTCCCGCGGGTGCGTCCGTCTGGCCCAATCCCGTCTGGTGGAAAGCCTTCGGCAGCGACGAGATGAGCGGGCTCATCGTCACGGCGCAGACCGACAATCTCGATCTCGCAGTTGCAATGGCCAATGTGCTGCAGGCGGAGGCGAACAAGGACATAGCGCTCGCCGCCCTGTTCCCCGATGTCACGGCAAACGCAAATGCACAGCGCCAGCGCACTCCGGGCGGCTCGGTCACAACGGGTTCCGGTGGGGTTTCCGGATCCGGTACGTTCAACTCTTTCGGCTTGGGGCTGAGTGCCAGCTACGAAGCGGACATCTGGGGTCTGGCGCAGGACAATCTGCGCGCCGCCGAGGAAGCTCTCAAATCTTCCCGCTTTGCGCAGGAGGAAGTGGCGCTTACGACGACGGCGACCGTTGGCACGACCTATCTCGACGTGCTCGCGCTCAGGGAGGAAATCGCTACCACCCAGCAGAACATCGATGCTGCCAAGCGCATTCTGACAATCACGCAGGCCAAGGTCACCAACGGCGTTTCTTCGCAGCTCGATCTCTCCCAGCAGCAGGCGACTGTCGCCGGACAGGAAGCTGCGTTGCCGCCGCTGCGGGAGCAGGAACACGAGGCGGTATTCGCGCTCGCCATCCTTCTCGGCAAGCCGCCGGAAGGGTTCGACGTCACTGCCAAAAACCTGGACGCTGTCAAACCGCCCGCGGTGGCGCCCGGCATTCCCTCGGCCCTTCTGCTGCGCAGGCCCGACGTTGCGCAGGCCGAGGCCAATCTGGCCAGCGCCCACGCCAACGTCGATGCTGCCCGCGCGGCTTTCTTTCCGCAGATCAATCTTAGTACGGCGGGCGGATTCGCGAGCACCGCGATCAGCACGCTGTTTCGTGCGTCGAGCCTGCAGTGGAGTCTCGGAGCCACTGCCGTGCAGCAGGTGTTCGACGGCGGAAAGCTGATCGGCGAAAGCGAGCTCGCCAGGGCGCAGCAGCAAGGATTGATCTCAACCTATCGCAAAACGGCCATCTCCGCTTTCTCGGACGTTGAAACATCTCTGGGGCAGGTGGCCAATTTTGGCGAGGAGCAGGACGCGCTTCAGCGGGAAGTGACGGCGTCTGCCAATGCGTTCCGCATTTCCGAGCTTCAATACCGGGAAGGAATTGCAGATCTCCTGTCCGTGCTACAGGCGCAGCAGACTCTGTTCACGGCGCAGAACCAGCTCATCCAGGTGAAACTTGCGCGCGCGCAGGCCGACGTGAATCTCTACAGGGCGCTGGGCGGCGGCTGGTCGGAGAACCCCGACGACGCGACGCAATCGACCACACCGGCACAGCAGCCCGCACCGGCAACCACGCCTCCGCCGCCCGCGAAGGGGTAGCTCGCTACTACCCCTCACCCACGCCTGAATGGTTGATGGTCCCAGTTCTTCTCCCCTCTCCCACAAGGGGAGAGGGGACGCCACGCGGCGGTTTACCGAAAGTGACGCAAGACTCGGAAATTCCCTCTCCCCTTGTGGGAGAGGGGCATCAGTCGAGCATTCTCAAACGCTTTGCCGCGGGTGAGGGGTGATCCCGCTTGATGCTCGCTATGAAAATTTCCTGTACGCGAAGCGGGCGGCCGGTGCAGAGGATTCGCAGCGCAGGACTTCCTCGACCAGTGCGCGATCGGGTGACAAGGCGCAGACAGGATCGGTGCGCGCGGCATCTCCCGTCAGCGCAAATGCCTGGCAGCGGCAGCCGCCCCAATCCACTTCCGCGCGCTCGCAAGAGCGGCACGGCTCCGGCATCCAGTCGATTCCGCGAAAACGGTTGAACGCATCGGACGATTCCCAGATCTCGGCGAGAGGCCGATCGCGGATATTCTCGAACAAGAGACCTGCGATCGATTCTGCCGCATGGCAAGGCAGCGCCTTTCCCGACGGCGTGACGTTGAGAAAGAGCCGGCCCCAGCCGCCCATACAGGCCTTCGGTCGCTTCGCGTAATAGTCGGGAACGACATAATCGATGACCATCACGCCATTGAAGCGGGACCGCGCCGCATCGACGATCGCCGTCGCGCGATCGAGTTCTTCGCGCGTCGGCATGAGCGCCGCGCGGTTCTTCAGCGCCCAGCCGTAATATTGGACATGCGCGATTTCGCTGCGTTGTGCGCCAAGTGCAACCGCCAGATCGATCATCGCCTGCAGTCGATCCAGATTCTGGCGGTGGACGACGAAATTGACCGTCAGCGCCAGGCCCGCCTTGCGAATCAGCCCTGCCGCTTCGAGTTTCTTCGCATGCCCGGCAAAACCTGCAATGCGGTCGGCGTTTTCTTCCTGCGCGTCCTGAAAGCTGAGCTGGACATGCTCGAGGCCCGCGCGCGTCAGCCGGGCCAGGCGTTCCTCGTCGAGAAGAACGCCCGAAGTGATCAGATTGGTGTACAGACCCGCCTCGCTCGCGCACGCGACCAGATCTTCGAGATCGCGTCGCACGGTCGGCTCGCCGCCGGAAAAATGCACCTGCATGCAGCCGAGCGCGGCGGCTTCGCCGAGCACGCGTCGCCATTCCTCCGTGTCCAGCTCGGCGCCCGCGCGCTCCAACTCGAGCGGATTCGAGCAATAGGGACATTGCAGCGGGCAGCGATGCGTGAGTTCCGCCAGCAGTGCCATCGGTGGGGCGGGCGCACTCAAAATGTCATCACTCCCTTGTCGGCAAAATCCTGCACCAGCTTCGCCACGTCCGCGGCCACCGCGTCCCGCGGCGCGCCTTCATAGACACGGCAGAGGTCCTCGACGATTTCGGCAAGGGTTTTCTCGCCGTCGCAGCGCGAGATGATGGCGTGCGCGATCTCGTCGAGCAGGAAGGCGCGCTCGGGCGCCTGGATGGTCCAGCTTCCGCGGGCCTTGTCGAATTGCAGCCGCCGGTGCGGCGCCAGGCGCGGACGCGACGAAGATTCCGTGAGCGCGCGCTCGGTCATCAGCGCGCTTCGGGGCGGAACGCGCCGGGTGGAACAAGCCCGGGCGCGACATAGGCGTGATGCAGCGCATCGAGCTGTGCCCACAGCACGTCCGTCTTGAAGCGCAGTGCAGCCAGGCACAATTCCTGCAGTTCCGACGTTATCGCATGCCCCAGCACATAATCGAGGCCGAACGCCACATCTTTCGGCGCTTCAACCAGACGCGTGCGGAAATAGGCAAGCGTGCTTTCGTTGGCGAAGGGATAGTGGGCGAGCAAGGCTTCTATGCGCGTCTGGTGCAGGCCGGGCGCGAAGAGCTCGGTCAGCGACGACGCAACGGCTTCCAGCAGACTCTTCTCGCGCACGAACCGCACATAGGCGTCGCAGGCAAAGCGCGTCGCCGGAAGCACGCCTTCGCAGCTCGCGACGTAATTGCGGTCGAGTCCCACGCCCTCGGCGAGGATCAGCCAGCGTTCGATTCCTCCCTCGCCCGTTCTCGGGCCATCGTGATCGATGATGCGGCCGATCCATGCACGCCTGAGCTCGATATCGTCCGCGCGCGCGATCAGGCCCGCGTCCTTCAGCGGGATCGACTTCTGGTAGTAGAACCGGTTGAGCACCCAGGCCTGAAGCTGCCCCTGCGTGAGTCGGCCCTCGTGCATCAGAATGTGGAATGGGTGCTTGTCGTGATAGCGATGCCGGCCGATTTCGCGCAGCGCCGACTCGAACCCTTGGGTCGACAGCGCGACATTCACAATTCGAACTCCATACCGTCATGTGCGATCTCCCAGCCACGCGCTTCTGCTTCCACTCGCTCGGAAGAATCCGCCATCAGCAGAGGATTGGTGTTGTTGATGTGAATGAACAGTTTGCGTCTGACGCCCAGAGCTTCGAACGCCGCCATGCTTCCCTCCGGCCCCGAACAGCTCATATGCCCCATGCGCCGGCCCGTCTTTACGCCGGCACCCTGCACGATCATCTCGTCGTCGCGCCACAGCGTGCCGTCGAAGAAGACAAGAGCCGCGTGGCGCAGACGCGCCGCCAGTTCGTTTGTCATCGCGGCGCAGCCCGGAATGTAGAACAATGCGTCGGCGGAGTCGCCCGACCGAATTTCCAGACCGAGCGTATCTCCGTCCCGCGTTCCGAGGGACGGCGAGGCGGCGTTTTCGCGCCAGAGCGCCACCTTTCCGGGCACGGCGAAGGCGCCGATGCGCAGGGCGAGCGACGCGCCAGTAGTATCGCACAGCTCGATCGTCTCTTCGAGCGGCAGGCCGCGCCTTGTGACGAAGGCCGGATTCAGCACGTTGAAAATGCCGTTCTCGGCCAGCACATCGAGCACTCGGGCGTGCGCATACAGTGCAAAAGGCTGGCTCTCGCGCAGGCTCAAAAGGCCGGCGACATGATCCACATCGGCATTCGTCAGGACGACGCCCGCGATCGGGCTCGAGCGCTTTGCGTCCTCCGCCCGTGGCTGCAGCTGTCCGCGCGCGTTGATCTGCTCGCGCAGGTCGGGAGAGGCGTTGAGCAACACCCAGCTGCGGCCGTCCGCGCTGACGGCAAGCGAGGATTGGGTGCGAAAGGGGCAGTTGGGATCGCCGGCCCTCGCGCGGCGCGCGATCTCGTCGTTAGCGTTCCATTGCGGAAATCCGCCACCGGCGGCGGAGCCGAGCACAAGAATGTGAAGCATCAGGCGGTCAATATCTCATGGCTCGACAAGCTCACCATGAGGATCTCTCCCTCACCATGAAAAGTTTCTCCTCACCCTGCGGAGTTTCCCCTTGGTCCGAGCTTGCCCGATGCGCCACGCGCGCAACGCGGCGAGTCGAAGGGTGAACGTTGCAAAAAGAAAAAGGGACGCCGCAATCGCTCACGGCGCCCCGGACGTTCATTCTCGTACAACGATTCAGAGCTCGGCGCAGGCGTAGCAGTTGATTTCCATCCCGACGCAGATCTCGACGACTCTGGGTGTCGTCCACTTCATGATGCTCTCCTGCCGATAGATCGGTCTCCGATTCCTACCACGGTTTCACGGGATCGAAAACCCTGCCCTGACCGGGGTGACACGCGGGATGCCCCCCGGCGTGACTTGCAAATGCTTGCCCGGAAGAATTGAATCGCTCTCGCGCCGGCACGAAAGCCGGCGAGGAGGGACTCCCGTGATCGGAAAATTTGCCTTGGCGGCGCTGGCGGCCGCCGCTTTTGCCGCGTCCGCAATGGCCGCGAAAGAAACCATTCCCCCCAATATTGCGGCGGCGGTCGCCGATCCAGCGCGCCCGGCGGCCGACAAGGCTCGGGATGCAAACCGCAAACCGGCGGAGTGTCTCGCCTTTGCCGGCATCAAATCCGGCGACCGCGTCGCCGATCTCATTCCGGGCTCCGGGTATTTCACCCGCCTCTTTTCCAAAGCCGTCGGACCGAAGGGCTACGTTTACTCCTTTTTCCCCTCCGACATCGATGCCATCTACAAGAAGCACAATCTGACGATTCCGCCGCCGGCCGACCCGAATTTTTCCAATGTCTCCTACATTCACGCGCCGATCGCCAAATTCGTTACGCCGGAAAGGCTGGATCTCGTCTGGACGTCGCAGAACTATCACGACCTTCACAACAAGATGTTCGGGCCGGCGGACATTGCCATGGTCAACAAGGCGATCTTCGATTCCCTGAAGCCGGGTGGAATCTTCATCGTGCTCGATCATGCCGCCGAGCGCGGCTCGGGCCTGCGCGACACGGACACGCTCCATCGCATCGACGAAGCGGCGGTGAAGAAGGAAGTGGAAACGGCTGGGTTCAAACTCGTCGCCGAGAGCCAGGTTCTGCGCAATCCGGCCGATACCCACAAAGTTGCGGTATTCGATCCGTCCATCCGCGGCAAAACAGATCAATTCATTCTGAAATTCCGCAAGCCCCGGTAGGCATCATTTCAGATGAGTTCGCGCCCACTTCGGCGCACCGGGGAGGATGAAACTGAGGACTGGGTTCTGCTAGTGATCCGCAACCCGAAATTCGATTCCTTAGTGTTCGAAGGCTGATCCGAAATTCTTAATGTACTTTGAGTCTGTAAACGACGACGCCTTTGAATTCACCGCAAAGGTAGGTAGTTCCGTAAAGGACGCTTTTCTTGCCCATTAGTAGCCCGCCAAGGGGATTCTGGATTTCCGGTTTTGCGTTTGACGGAAGCGGGGGTGTGAGCCCCCGCCCGTCAATTCCAACCAAACAAACTTGAGGAATGTCGCCGGCGCATGCAAGGCGGCCACCGGCCTCATGCGCTTTCTCCTCGCAAGCCAATGCGCAGTACGGCCGTGCGAACCTCAATGCTATCTCGCGTTGCCTTCGGTCTGGAACCAGAGCGTTGAGCCCGAAGAGGTATGCGTCTTGTTGCTCGGGTCCACATAAGTCAGCGCGTTGTTGGGCGTCAGGTAGGCCTTCGAGAGCTGATTGCCGCTGCCGTCCTCCAGCGTGATGCTGTAGACGGTGCCTGTCGGCGCCCTGCCGGGAGAATACTGGGTTCCATTGGGAAGAACGGCCCGGGCATCCTGCCACGGTATATCGAGGTAGTTCGTGATCATCGGCCCTGCGAACCATTCCGTGATCCAATCGAGGGAGTTGCCCACCAGCGTTGTTCCGCTAGGCGCGTTGAACTGGATCGATGACGAAACGTTTTGCGTCACATTGAGTATGTAATAGTTGCCGACCGTCGTGCTGGAGGGCCAGACATAGACGTAAATCACATCTCCTGGAGCGACTGGAAAATTGGAGAGGATGACGACGTTGGCGGGATACCATTCGTACCAGGCGTCATAGTTCGTAGATGTGCTTCCCCCACTGCAATAGGCGTCCGCGTCGATTCCCGACTGCAGCACATCGTTACTTCCCCAACCGTCGATCCCGACCCAGGGCGAAGAGTAGTCCCAAGTTCCATTGCAGGTGCCGAACGCCTGCCGTGCGACGGGAACCTCGAGAATGCCATAAATGTACGTATTCGCTGCTTTGAACGGATTGTTGTTGTCGACGATGGCATAGCCGCTCCAGTTGGTGCTCGTCGCGCCCGTGGGCTTGGGCACGAAATTTGGTTCGGAAAGCGAGACATTCTTGGCAGGCCCATGCTTGATCCTGGTTGCCTGCAGGATTGGCTGGATGCGCTTGGCCGGCGATGTCACAAGCTTTTTCCAGAACGCGTAAGCGTCGGGAGCCTTGCCGGCATCCGGTCGCGGCGGGAAGCCGAAGAAGGCGATCTCGTCGTCCGAGGCTGCCAGCGGATTGAAGTTGGCCGGCGGATTTGGTGCCGCAACTCCGTCCGGCGCGCCGCAATCGCGACAATCGTACCCCGGAGGCACCATATGGGTCGCGGCACGCTGCGTATGTGCGACGCCTGTCGCGTTGCCCTGTGCCAAGACGGTGGTCGGGAAAATTCCGGGCACCAGCAATGCCGTACCCAAACAAAGAGACTTCAATCCGGAAAGCGTTTTCATGATGGGTGTCCTCCTCGAACTGTGCGCGAGCCCGATGCCGTGCTATAGTTCGCGGTCGATCCTGAGGGGTGCGCGGGTCTGGCGTCGTCAAAAAGCGCGTCAAAATTCGTGAAAACCGGTGAAATATGGACGTTAGGGCGCCAGACGAAGCCCGCTACCGGTTCGGACCGTTCCTGCTGGACCCGGCGAAACGATCGCTGACGCGTGACGGCGCACCCATTGCACTCACCTACCGCGTGCTCGAGACGCTGCTGGTTCTTGTGCGAAATCCGGGCCGCACGGTGTCCAAGGACGAACTGCACGACGCGATCTGGCCCGGTCGCTACATGGAGGAGAGTAGTCTCAAGCAGGCCATTTTCAGCCTGCGAAAGATTTTGAGCGGCGACGCCGACGATACGGAATATATCGTCACGGCATCCGGACATGGTTACAGCTTCACCGCAAATGTGGAGAGAATTGCGCCAACCGCCAGGCCGCAAGCGATGGCGGAAGCTGAATCGATTGCCAAAGCTTTGGTGGCGGCCGATGCCGCGTCAATCGGCTCGTACGCTCAGCTGGGGCCGAACGAATCAGGCGCAATGACTGCACGGTGGCGCCCCGCGATGCATCAACTTGCCTGGGGTGGCGCGGCAGCCATCCTTGCTGTCGGCATTGCCGCTGTTGCATGGCAGCGAAATGTTCCTTCCGCGCCCGCGCAACCCAGGATGCTCATTCTTGCGGATTTTCAGAACTTCACCGGAGATCAGGCGCTTGGCACGGTGCTTGGCAAGGTCCTGGAAATCGACCTCGCGCAATCGCCGATACTGAACCTGATGCCGCCGCAGCGGGTAGGCGAAGCATTGCGGCTGATGGAACGCCCGGAGGACACAAAACTGACCCCGTCGCTGGCCCAGCAAGTGTGCGCGCGTAACGGAGGCAACGCCGTGCTCACCGGCTCGGTCGCCCAGGTCGGCAGCCGTTTCCTCGTGACGCTAGAAGCCAGAGACTGCGATACCGGCGCGAACATCGCCGAGGCAAAGGCCGACGTGCCGCGCCTGGACGACGTGCCCAACATGTTGGACAGGCTGACGGTTCAGGTGAGGGAAGGCCTGAACGACTCCTCGGCATCGATCCGCAAGTTCGACGTACCGATTGCACAGGCCACCACCTCTTCCTTCGAAGCGTTAAAGGCCTATTCCCTGGGTGAGAATCTGCGCGCCCATGGTGATAACGCAGCGGCGCTTTCCTTTTTCAAGCGAGCCGTCGAGCTGGATTCCTCGTTTGCGCTTGCTTACGCAGAACTCGGAAGCGCCTATTTCGGATTGCGCGAGACCGAGCTTGGAAAAGCGTATTACAAAAAAGCCTTCGACCTCCGGGATCGGATCGGTGAGAATGAGAAGTTGCAGATTTCCGCGATCTACCACGAGCGCGTCGGAAATTACGTAGAAGCGGTACGCAGCTACCAGCTTTGGACGCAGACTTATCCTCAGGATTGGCTTGCCTGGGCCCATCTGTCGAATTTGTTGGTGAGCATGGCTCGATACCCCGAGTCAATCGCAGCCGGCCGGGAGGCTTTGCGATTGAACCCGGCACATTACGGGCCCTATTCGGTGCTGGCGCGTGCGTACAAACGCGCGACCCGTTTTGCCGACGCCAAGGCCATTGGGCGGCTCGCGATCGCGAAAGGATTCGACAGCTGGGATATGCACGGCCTGCTGTACGAAATCGCCTACGCCGAAGGCGACACCGCGACGATGGCCCGAGAGGTCGCGAAGGAAAAGGGCAAGCCCACCGAAACATGGATGCTGGAGTACGAAGCGTGGGGGGCGGCAACTGCGGGGCGGGCAAAGCAATCGTGCGCGCTCTTCGAGAGCGCGATCGAGACCGCACGAGAGCAGGGGCCGGACTCACGTGAGGAAGTTGCAAACTTCCTCGAAGATTATATCGACGTGTTGTCCATTCTCGGTTTGAAACAAGACGCGCGCAAGCTCGCCGACACGTCGACCGGCCTCGAGGACAGCGAATATGCGCCGTTCGCGTTCGCCATGGCGGGTGACTTCGACCAGGCGGCACGTTTTGCGACGGCGCTCGTCAACCGCCATCCGGACAGCACGGAAATCAATGACGCAGATATACCGGTGGCGCGGGCGGTCATCGCTCTGGGGCAAGGAAAGCCGAACGATGCGATCGCCGCGTTGCAGCCGGCGGTCCCCTACGCGCTTCGCGATTTCTATACGCCCTCATTGCTCGGGCAAGCATACCTGGAAACGAAGGCACCCGATGCGGCCGCAGCAGAGTTCCGGAAGATTCTCGCCAATCGAGGCGTGGATGGGCTCTCGCCATTGTATCCGCTCGCCTATTTGGGACTGGCGCGCACACTGAACATGCAGGGCAAACTTCGCGAAAGCCGCGCGGCGTATGAGCAAATGTTCGCTTTCTGGAAGAACGCCGACGACGATCTGCCGGTGCTGGCAGATGCCAGACGCGAATACGCCCGGATACCGGCAGCGCGGCAGACAGCACAACAGGATTCGAAATAGCTGCGCCAAGTTTGGCTCCAAGTTTCCATCGCGCTTCGCGTTTACCCCGGATGCGCGAAAAAGGCGGACGAAATCGGCCTGTCAGGACCGCCTCTCGCGATACGTGTGCGACAGCGGCAACGCAACGGGGTTCAAACTCGTCGCCGAGAGCCAGGTTTTGCGCAATCCGGCCGATACCCACAAAGTTGCGGTGTTCGATCCGTCCATCCGCGGTAAAACGGATCAATTCGTTCTGAAATTCCGCAAGCCCCGGTAGGCATCATTACGGATGAGTTCGCGCCCACTTCGGCGCACCGGACAGGACGAAACTGGAAACGGGGAGTGATGCCGGTCTGTCGGCAACCACATTGTCACGCACAACGGCCTTGCGTTGCAACGGCGGAAACCTGCAAGAGGCACCTGACGGCGTTCTGCGGGGCGGGCAGGTTTGCAGGCTATTCAGTGGGAACCTCGTCTTAAATACAAAAAAGAGAAATTTGATTTTATAATGATTTCGGCGGGAGACGCTTGCATGAACAATATTTACGTAAATGGCCTGGGGGCTTTCTTGCCCGGTAAACCGGTGCCCAATGAGGAAGTCGAGGATTATCTCGGCCAGGTCTTCGGCAAGCCCTCGAAATACCGCTCGGCATCATTGAAGCAGAACCAGATCAAAACGCGGCATTATGCGATCAACAAGGAAGGCCGCCCGCTTCACAGCAGTTCAAACATGGCGGCCGCTGCCATTCAATCCGCCATCAGGTCTTCGGAAATTTCTCTCGACGACATTGGCTATCTGGCGACCTCTTCCACGCTGGGAGACGGCCTTGTGCCGGGATTGGCGGCACACGTGCACGCAGCTCTTGGCGCCAAAGAAATCGAAATCGCCAACTTCCAGAGCGTTTGCGCCAGCGCCTTGATGGCATTCAAATCGGCCTATGCTCAACTGAAGGCGGGCGAACACAATTGTGCGGCTGTCAGCGGCAGCGAATTCGCCAGCCGCTACTTTCGTCCGGGCAACTATGAATGCGTGGATGCCTATGAGAAGGCCGGAGAAATACCATTTCAAGCGGACTTCCTGCGCTTCACGCTATCGGATGGTGCCGGCGCCGCCATTCTCGAAACCAAGCCGAATTCCCGACAGCTGTCGCTCAAAGTAAACTGGATCGATATTCGCTCCTATGCCAACCGTTTTGACACCTGCATGGTTGCCGGCGCAGTGAAGCAAGACGAGAAGTGGAATTATTGGGGAGCTTATGGCGATCCCGTCGCTGCTGCACGTTCAGGCGCTTTAATTCTCATACAGGACTTCGATTTGCTGAAGCGCATGCTGCCGGTGTGGGTTTCCCATTACCTGGACCTGATCGACAAGAATCGCATCGTAATCGATGAAATCGATCATGTGTGCAGTCATTATTCTTCCCATGGTCTGCGCGAGGAAATCTTCGTTCTGCTCAAAAAAGCAGGAGCCATGATCGATGAAGGCAAATGGTTCACGAACCTCTACACCAAAGGGAACACTGGCACCGCTTCCATCTTCGTCATGCTGGAAGAGCTCTATCATTCCGGCAAATTGCACCGAGGCGAAAAAATCCTTTGCCATGTCCCCGAAAGTGGCCGTTGTCTGAACGGTTTCATGGTGCTTGAGGTCGTATAGTGACGGCCCCCCAGGTGCAGACCGTAATGCGGGGCTTAATCAAGGCCTGGACAGATTTCGCTGCCGATCTCGATACGGTACCGTTGATCGACAAACTGCTGCGCGGAAAATTCCGGATCGAAGACTATCGGTTGCTTCTTGTTAACCACCGGCAACAGGTGATCGAGGGCGCGCGCTGGATCGCCCGCGCGGCGTCGAGCGTCACCAGCGACTATGTCGAGCAGCGCTCCGTGTTTCTGAAGCACGCTGTTGCTGAACACCGCGACTACAAGATGCTGGAATCCAATTATGTGGCCAGCGGCGGCCACCTCGAAGAAATCGTGAATGCCGAAAAGAATATAGGCACCGAGGCGCTTCACGCGTTCATGTATCAACGCGCCAGCGAAACCAACCCCTTCGATCTCCTGGGCGCCATGTTCATCATTGAGGGGCTGGGGCAAAACAAGGCCGGTGATTGGGGCAGGCGAATCAAAGAGCAACTGTCTTTGAATGATGAGCAGGTCAGTTTTCTGCTTTATCACGGCGCCAATGATGAAAATCATATGCAACAATTTGAAACCGTTCTTTCCTCGGGCATATTGGACATTCCCGGAACGGATAAAAAAATCGTCAAAACGGCAAGGATCGTGGCGCGGCTTTACCGCCTGCAATTGGAGGAAATGGGGAATGTGTAATGCAATACGATCTCGCCAAACACGATTTCAGCGATCCTGATCCATGGGTTGCACTCGAACTCGATCGCAGCACGTATTTTGATCCGGGCGCCAAGGCGGCGTTGCTGCGGGGAAATGCGTCGAGATCGCGCCAGTTTCTCCTGCCCCTCATCCGGCCGATGGCACGCCTGTCCATCGTGTTGGTGCAACTGATACGAATCGCCATACCGAACAATCTCACGTCCACGCGCTATCTTCATGCCTTGATCGTCTGGGGAATGAAGAATTTTCTCAGCCCCGAAGCCAACTACCTGATCTTTCGGCACTTCCACATTGGCAGCCAGATGCTCAAATTTCTTGCGGACAATGTCGATGGTGTACAGGTTCGGTCACACCCCTTGAAACCGAGATCGATCGATGATTTCAGAAACAATACCTACGTCCAGCACGATCTGAACATCTTCAATTTCATTATCCAGATCAATGCGCAGGGCGGTGAGTTCAGGCCGGTGCCGCACGACAGGATTGATTTCTCGGCGATCGAGGACGTGGATGGTCAGCTGCCGGGAATGCCGGACGGCCGGGGCAATTTTCTTGATCTGCAAAGTGCCATCGAGATTTACACACCGCTGTTTGCACTGTTTTTGTCCGACAGGGATTTCTGGCGTTCCAGCAATTCCCTGCAACTCGACGAGACGATAGCCATTTACGTGGCTCGCCTGTTTGACCGCGAGGCCATTGTCGGCCTCGTCAACAACAAGCATCCGTGTGTTCCCATCTCGACGCTCGCTGCCGGTTTCCGCCTGATGCTGCATGGGCTTGATGCGGAAAACCTTTACGGCTTTGTCAGGCATATGCGTGATCAGCAGCAGAAGCGTGGAGAACCCGCCGCCATGGGCGCGGGTGCGTCCGGATGAAATTGTGCCAGCTGCAATCGTTGAGTGCGCTAGGCGCTGCCGCGCCGGACATGATGAACGTGACGATTGGGCGCAACGCACAGGACTTGAACCCGATGCCGCCGTGGAATCGGGCTCGCTGGCAATTCGTCAGATGTTCGCGCTCACCCACTCGTAGAGAATGATATCCCGCGCATAGATGCGTTCGAGCTTCGCGCGCTGCGGGGACGTGACGGGAGGGCGTTTCGCGACTTCGCGGTTTTCGTGCGGCAGAGAAAACGGCCGCCCGAGTTTTTGGCCAAGGCCGCATGCAAAAGCGTCGCTGCGCTCCAGTAAGCCACAGTGAAAGACGTTTCGCGCGAAGAACGCGCGGAGGTCTTCGACACCGTTCCATCCGACATAGCGGCAGGCGATGTCGCCATAGACCTCTCGATGCTCAAAGAGAAAATCGAGGAAGGCATCGAAATCGTAACGGCCGGCCGCCTTGTGGAGAACGCTCGCGTCGAAGCGGTTCAACCGAGGCTTTCGCAGAATGTTGCGGCGCAGGTAGTCATATTCGGAGCGCGCACGCGCGACGGGCTCGCGCAGGAGGGTAATGATCCCGAGGGACCGGCCGATCATTGCAGTCGCCGTCAGGAAATCGATGTGGCCGCCCATGACCAGCTCGCCGGGCGCCGCCGTCTCGCGAATCCGCTGGCACGCCGTGCGCATGCTGAAGGTTCGATAGTGGCGGAACAGATTCTGATAGCGAGCGCGCCAGAAGCGCAGGCGCTGAAGCCGCGACACGAGGCCATCAAGGTCCAGCGTGTTCGGAAGATAGAAGATGTGTTCGTCCCCGAACGCCGCCTCGAGGCCGCGCATCAGGCTGGCGCTGCCGCTCTTCGGCACCCGGATGCAGAGGTAAAGCCCTTGGAAATCCTCGCTCATTTTCCAAGAGATAAAGATATGTGCATTTCTTTATATCCTGCTTGAAGCATCGGGGACAGGCTGGTATATCCGCCGGCCCCACCGGAGAATCCCCATGGCCCAGGACTACGCCGTCAAAGACATCAACCTTGCCGATTGGGGACGCAAGGAGATCGACATCGCCGAGACGGAAATGCCGGGCCTGATGGCGACGCGCGAGGAATTCGGCGCATCGAAGCCGCTCAGAGGCGCGCGCATCGCCGGTTCGCTGCACATGACGATCCAGACCGCGGTGCTGATCGAAACCCTGACGGCGCTGGGCGCGGACGTGCGCTGGGCCTCGTGCAACATCTACTCGACGCAGGATCATGCCGCGGCGGCGATCGCGGCCGGCGGAACACCGGTGTTTGCGGTCAAGAGCGAGAGCCTCGAGGACTACTGGGAATACACGCACCGCATCTTCGAATGGGCCGATGGCGGTGCACCCAACATGATCCTCGACGATGGCGGCGACGCAACTCTGCTGGTGCATCTGGGCGCGCGCGCGGAGAAAGGCGATGCCGGCTTTCTCGACAAGCCGCAGAACGAGGAGGAGGAAGTCCTTTTCGCGGCGATCCTGCGCCGGCTGAAACACAAGAGCGGCTGGTACACGCAGCTCGCGGAAAAGATTCGCGGCGTCACCGAAGAGACGACAACCGGAGTCCACCGTCTCTACCAGATGGAGAAGGAAGGCAGGCTGCTCTTTCCTGCGATCAACGTAAACGACAGCGTCACCAAGTCGAAGTTCGACAACCTCTATGGCTGCCGCGAGAGCCTGGTGGACGGCATCCGCCGCGGCACCGACGCGATGATGGCGGGAAAGGTCGCGATGGTCGCGGGCTTCGGCGATGTGGGCAAGGGGTCGGCGGCTTCGCTGCGCCAGGCCGGATGCCGCGTGATGGTGGCCGAGATCGATCCCATCTGCGCCCTGCAGGCGGCGATGGAAGGCTACGAGGTGACGACGATGGAGGACGCCGCGACGCGCGCCGACATTTTCGTCACCGCGACGGGCAATGTCGACGTTATCACCATAGATCATATGCGGGCGATGAAACACCGTGCCATCGTCTGCAACATCGGCCATTTCGATTCCGAGATTCAGGTCTCCGCGCTCAAAAACTTCAAATGGCACAATGTGAAGCCGCAGGTCGACGAAATCGAATTCGCCGACGGCAAGCGCATCATCCTGCTCTCCGAAGGGCGGTTAGTGAATCTCGGCAATGCGATGGGACACCCTTCCTTCGTGATGAGCTCGTCGTTCACTAACCAGACGCTGGCGCAGATCGAGCTGTTCGTTCATCCAGGCAAATACGAAAAGAAGGTCTATACACTGCCCAAACATCTCGACGAGAAGGTGGCGCGCCTGCACCTCGACAAGATCGGCGTAAAGCTGACGAAACTGACGGAGAAGCAATCCAACTATATCGGCATCCCGCAGAACGGCCCGTTCAAGCCGGATTTGTATCGGTACTGACCACGCTTCAGCCGCTGCCGCCTTCGACGGGATAACCTTCCGCGCGCCAGCGCAGCATTCCTCCCGCAAGGTTCGCGACCGAGGCGAAGCCCGCCTGGCGAAGGATGTTGTAGGCCTGCGCGGAACGGCTGCCCGCGCGGCACACCGTCACGATGGGCCGATCGCGCGCAATCTGTTCGACACGCGCTTGCAACGACCCAAGCGGGATCAGCTTCGCGCCGCCGATATGTCCCAGCGGACCGGCGAATTCCTCCGGCTCGCGCACATCGACGATCTCGACCCTTGCGCCCTGCTCTTCCAGCGCCTGCGGTGCGATCTCCCAGATGCCGGCGAAGGAAAACGTCAGCGACGCCCAATCGGGATCGCCGCCTTGCGCAGCATCTTGCGCCGGACGTCCGCAGCGCAGATTGGCCGGCACCGCCACGTCCATCTGCTTCGGGTGGGCAAGCTTCAGATTGTCCATATAGCCGCAGAAATCGCCGACCGCGATATCTCCGCCGAGACGCGGATTGAAGCGCCGCTCCTCGCCGACGCTCGTCGCCGTCAGCCCGCGATAATCATGCGCAGGATAGAGCAGGCACGAATCGGGCAATGCGAAGATGCGCTCGCGCACCGACCGGTACATCGCAGCCGCGCTTCCGCCCTGGAAATCCGTGCGGCCGCTGCCGCGCACGAGCAGGCAATCTCCCGTGAAGGCCATGCTCGAATCGTCGAGCACATAGGTGACGCAGCCGCTGGTGTGTCCCGGCGTTGCCATCACGCAGAGAGCGCGAGTGCCGAATTCGATTCGCCCGCCCTCTTCGAAGCACGCGTCGGCGCCTTCGGCTTCGCTCGCCGCGCCGATGCCAATGCGGCTTCCAAGGCGCTCCCTCAAGATCCACGCCGCGGTGACGTGATCGGCGTGGATGTGAGTCTCCAAGGTCCAGGCGAGCCTGAGACCGAGTTCGCAGAGCAGGGCCATGTCGCGCCGTGCCTGGTCGAACACGGGATCGACCAGCACCGCGTCGCGCGTCTCCGTGTCCGCGAGCAGATAGGTGAAGGTCGAGGATTGCGGGTCGAGCAATTGCCGGAAGATCAGCATCGCGCTCGTCACACTTCGGGCCGGACCCATTGCAGGATGAGAAACGCGGTCCCGTCCGTGCTCGACCTGCACGCAAACTGGGAGGAGCGCGAATCGTGGCAGGCGCTGACGCGCTCCACTCTCAGCACGAGCTTCCTGCCGTCGAGATCGACAAAATAGTTGCGCAGATGTTCGTCGCGCACCAGCACAGTCCTGCACAGGTGGCCGGAGCGGCAATTGTAGTCGAAGAGGTCGCCGGAGACGGGCGTGCGGTGATAGAAGCCCGTGACGATCGAGCCTTCGTCGTCGCCACGGACCGGACCCATGACGAAATTGTTGACCTGCGCGCAGCCGCCCAGCGCCAGTCCGAGAAGCACGATTATCCGCAATCCGATCCAGCCCATCCTTAAATCCTCATACGAGTTGCATTCAATTCAATGCACGGCGGGACTTCTCATTCGAAAGAGAACCACGTCCGTTTGATCTTACCTCCCTCGCGTGGGGAGAGCTAACGCATGCACCTATCGGCGGGCGTGCAATTACATGAACACGCCCTGGAAACGCGGTGCTGTAGCGAGAAAGGGTCGAAACGCCAAGGCGCCAAGCCGCAAAGGTGCTTCGAGCGGACCACGGAGGCACGAAGAACACTGAGTAATTTCTGCGCGCGTTCGCGCGCAATTCTTATTCTGGGCGACGTCAGCGCCTGCGGTGACTCCTTTTTCTTCGCGTCTTCGCGTCTTGGCGGTTTTCGTGTCTGTCTCCCACCTGGCACCGGACACGTCGGAGACCGGCTCATCCGCACACGGAATTTCTAACGGGTTGAATGGACTCGTGAATTTGGACTGTCGCTCCTCAATCTTCGTATATATCGAATAAAATTCTACACTTTGTTATTTACCTTTTTTTAACCACATTGCCTAGGCGGACTCTCGCTCCGTGCATATCATGTTGATTCCAAAGTGATTCGTCTGTTTGAGAGGCGAAAACGGGGGGACAATGCCTCCCATCTTGGGATCGGTCGGGAAACGGGGCTTGGAGTTGGGTCGCTGCTGGAGAGGCGTGGTTCTGGCCGTCCTGCCAGCTCCGGCCTTCGCCTCGGTCTCCCAGCTGGCATCTTCCGTCGCCCCTTACATCGCCGCCGGAGCGCTGGCGCTCGGGGTTGCGGCTGCTCTGTGGGCGGCGGCATTGGTGAGCGTGGTCCGCCGTTTGCGCCGCGACCTGCGCGAAGTCGGAGCGAACACGCGTGCCGCCGTCGGCGCGCGCGACGCGCTCATCTCTGCGAGCCGCGATGCGCTGGTCGCCTGGGGTGGAGACGAAACCCTGCCGCGCAGCTACCGGGCCGCCGACCGCATTGTCGAATCCTGCCTTGCCGGCCCTGACGCGCCGGAACTCGCCGAAGCGCTGGACGCGCTGAGCGATCGCGGCGTGCCGTTCCTGCTCTCCATTCGCGACGAACGCGAACGCCCCGTGACCCTGCGCGGGCGGGCGGTGGGAGCGATGGCGGCCATCTGGGTGGAGGCGAGCGCTTCTGCGGCTGCGATCGACTTTCGTGCGGTGCTCGACACCATTTCGATGCCCGTATGGCTGCGCGATTCGGCGAAGATGCTCGCCTGGGGCAACCGCGCCTGGCTCGACGCCACCGGCCAGCCCGACATGGAATCCGCCCTCGCCGCCCAGACGGCGCTTGACCGATCCGACCGCGATCTCGCCTCGGCTGCGCGCTCGGAAGGCCGCGCGATGGAAGTCAAGCGCTATGCGGTGGTGGGCGGGCAGCGGCGCGCATTGGCCCTCTCCTATGCACCGATTCCCGACGGCAGTGTCGTCGGCTCGGCCAACGACGTAACCGATCTCTCCAACGCCGAGGCCCGACTGCAGCAGCATCTCGATGCGCACGCCGACACGCT
>DASXMF010000150.1:0-7125 GCA_036495845.1 Rhizomicrobium sp. | reverse complement strand
GCACTTCTACGGCTTTCGCGACAGCGATCTCGACCGTCCCGTGTTCATCGGCGGTGTGCTCGGTCTCGAAAGCGCCACGCCGCGGCAGATGGTCGAAATCCTGAGGCGCACCTATTGCGGACGCATCTGCTACGAATTCATGCACATCAACGATCCCGAGCAGAAGGATTGGCTGCAGCGCCGGATCGAGGGTCCGGACAGGGAGATTTCCTTTACGCCCGAAGGCAGGCGTTCGATTCTCTACAAGCTCGTCGAAGCCGAGGGCTTCGAGAAATTCTGCGCGGTGCGTTTCGTGGGCACCAAGCGCTTCGGGCTCGACGGCGGCGAAGCGATGATCCCCGCACTCGAGCAGATCATCAAGCGCGGCGGGCAGCTCGGGGTGAAGGAGATCGTGCTGGGTATGTCCCATCGCGGGCGGCTGAATGTGCTCGCCAACGTGATGGCCAAGCCCTATCGCCAGATCTTCCACGAATTCCAGGGCGGCAGCGCCAACCCGAGTGAAGTCGAGGGCTCGGGCGACGTGAAATATCACCTGGGGGCGTCCTCGGACCGCGAATTCGACAACAGGCGCGTGCATCTGTCGCTCTCGGCCAATCCTTCGCATCTCGAAGCCGTCGACCCCGTGGTGCTCGGAAAGGCGCGCGCCAAGCAGGATCAGTTGAACGACGGTGGCGGGCGCGCGAGCGTGCTGCCACTGCTCATTCATGGCGATGCGGCTTTTGCCGGTCAGGGCGTGGTGGCCGAATGCTTCGCCATGTCGGGCACCAAGGGCTTCCGCACCGGCGGCACGATTCATTTCATCATCAACAACCAGATCGGCTTCACCACGGCGCCCGCCTATGCGCGCTCTTCGCCCTATCCCTCCGATGTCGCGCTGATGGTGCAGGCGCCGATCTTCCATGTGAACGGCGACGATCCTGAAGCGGTCGTACATTGCGCACGCATCGCCACCGAATTCCGCCAGCTCTTTCACAAGGATGTCGTCATCGACATGTTCTGCTACCGGCGCTTTGGTCACAACGAGACCGACGAGCCATCCTTCACCCAGCCCGAAATGTACCGCGCCATCAGGGAACATCCGACCACGCTCGCACTCTACGCGACGAAGCTCGTCGCGAACCGCACTCTTGCCGAGGGCGACGTGCAGGCAATGCTGCGCGAGTTCAATGCAAAGCTTGATGCGGAACTCGATGCCGCGAAATCCCACCGGCCGGAACGCGCCGACTGGCTCGACGGAAGATGGACGGGCATGGAGGTCGCGCCCGAAGGCGACCGCCGCGGCGAAACGGCGGTTCCGGTCGAGAGGCTCAAAAGCGTCGGCCGCGCGCTGACCGCCGTACCGGAGTCCTTTCATGTGCACAAGACCATCGCTCGTCAGCTCGACGCCAAGGCGAAGATGTTCGAGACGGGAGAGGGCATCGACTGGGCGACGGCGGAGGCGCTCGCGTTCGGCACGCTGCTCGCGGAGGGCTTTCCCGTGCGCCTGTCGGGGCAAGATTCCACGCGCGGCACTTTCTCACAGCGCCATGCCGTGCTCGTCGATCAGGAAAACGAAGCGCGCTATGTGCCGCTCGCCCATGTGAGCGAAGGGCAGGCGGCGTTCGAAGCCATCGACTCGCTGCTCTCCGAACAGGCGGTCCTGGGCTTCGAATACGGGTTCAGTTCCGCGGAGCCGCGCGCGCTCGCATTGTGGGAAGCGCAGTTCGGCGATTTCGCGAATGGCGCGCAGGCCGTCATCGACGAATTCATCGCCTCGGGCGAGATGAAATGGTTGCGAATGTGCGGTCTCGTGCTGCTGCTGCCGCATGGCTACGAAGGTCAGGGTCCGGATCATTCCTCCGCGCGACTCGAGCGCTTTCTGCAACTCTCGGCGCAGGACAATATCCAGGTCGCCAATTGCACGACGCCTGCGAATTATTTCCACATCCTGCGTCGCCAGCTGCACCGTCCGTTCCGCAAGCCTTTGGTGCTGATGACGCCCAAATCGCTGCTGCGGCACAAGCGCGTCGTCTCCGGGCTGTCGGAGATGGCGACCGGATCGGAGTTTCACCGCATTCTGTGGGACGGCGCCGAGGCGCGTCCCGGCTCGACGCTCGCGCTTGCACCGAACAACGAGATTGCGCGCGTGGTTCTCTGCTCGGGCAAGGTCTACTACGATTTGTTCGAAGAGCGCGAGAGGCGCGGCGAAAAGCGCATCCAGCTTCTGCGCATCGAGCAGCTCTATCCCTTCCCGCACAACGCCTTGGCCGCAGAGCTCACGCGCTTCCCCAAAGCGGAGATTCTGTGGTGCCAGGAGGAGCCGCAGAACCAGGGCGCGTGGACCTTTGTCGCGCCGCTGATCGGCGCTGCCAGGCGCAAAGCACGCGACGGCGCCGCCTCGCCGCGCTATGTTGGCCGCGCGCCTTGCGCCTCCACCGCCACGGGGCTCGTGAATCAACACAATGCCGAACTCCGCGCGTTTCTCGACGAAGCGATGAAGCTATGAACGAGACAGGATGGCGACTCCCATGAGCATCGAGATCAAAGTGCCGGCGATGGGCGAATCCGTCACGGAAGCGACCGTTGGCCGCTGGTTCAAGAAAGTGGGAGACGCGGTCGCGCGTGACGAGCCGCTGCTCGAACTCGAAACCGACAAGGTAACGGTGGAAGTACCGGCGCCGGCCGATGGCGCGATCGAATCCATTACCGTGAACCAGGGTGCAACGGTCGGCGTCGGAACCGTGCTCGGCGCGATTGCGGAAGGTGTGGCGCCGAAAGCCGCAACAGCTGCGCCGCCCCGAACTGAAACCCGGGCGCCCGCGCCGCAACCCCCGCCGCAGCCGGCGAAGCCGTCCGCTTCGGTGATGCCTTCCGTACGCCGCCTTGCGGAAGAAACCGGACTGCATCCCGAGGACGTGGCCGGCACCGGCAGGGAAGGGCGCGTGATGAAAGGAGACATGATTGCCGCGCTCGAAGCGCGCGCCGCGGAACGCGCCAAAGAACCGGTTGCGGTGGCGCCGGCCGGTCCGCGTCCGCGTGCCGACCGCGAGGAGCGCGTTCCCATGTCGCGGCTCAGGCGCACGATCGCGCTGCGCCTCAAGGAATCGCAGAACGTCGCCGCGCAGCTCACCACCTTCAATGAAGTGGACATGACCCACGTGATGGCTTTGCGCAGCGAGTACAAGGAAAGCTTCGAGAAGAAGCATCATGTGCGCCTGGGCTTCATGGGCTTCTTCGTCAAGGCCTGCATCGCCGCGCTCAAGGAACTGCCGAGCGTGAATGGCGAGATCGAAGGCGGCGATATCGTCTACAAGAATTATTACGACATCGGCGTCGCCGTCTCCACCGAACGCGGGCTCATCGTCCCCGTCGTGCGCGATGCCGACCGGCTGAGCCTTGCCCAGATCGAGGCCGCGATCACCGATTTCGGCACCCGCGCACGCGATGCGACGCTGAAGCTCGAAGACCTGCAGGGCGGCACCTTCACCATTTCGAACGGGGGCGTCTTCGGCTCTCTGATGTCGACGCCCATCCTCAATGCCCCGCAATCGGGTATTCTCGGCATGCACAAGATCCAGGCGCGTCCCGTCGCCATCGACGACCGCGTCGAGATCCGCCCGATGATGTATCTCGCACTCTCCTACGACCACCGCCTGGTCGATGGGCGCGAAGCCGTTACCTTTCTCGTGCGCGTGAAGGAGAATCTCGAAGACCCACAGAGATTGCTGCTCGATGTCTGACACCTTCGATGTCGTCGTGATCGGCGGAGGGCCGGGCGGCTACAATGCCGCGATCCGTGCCGGCCAGCTCGGCCTCGCATCCGCCTGTATCGACAAACGCGGCAGCTTCGGCGGCACCTGTCTCAATATCGGCTGCATCCCGTCGAAGGCGCTCCTCTATACGAGCGAACTTTACGATCTTTCGGCCAGGCATTTCGCACCGCTCGGTATCAAGGCGAGCGTGTCGCTCGATCTGCCGGCGATGATGGCGCACAAGACGAAGGTCGTGGGCGAACTCACCCGCGGCGTCGAATATCTGCTGAAGAAGAACAAATCCGAAGCCATCGTAGGCGAGGCGCGCATCGCGGCACCCGACCGGATCGAAGTAAAGCTCGCGGACGGAAGCACGCGCTCGCTCGCGGCGAGACACATCGTTATCGCCACGGGTTCCGACGTCTCGCCGCTTTCGGGCGTGGCGATCGACGAGAAGCGAATCGTCTCTTCCACCGGCGCGCTCGCGCTCGAAAGCGTACCCAGGCGACTTGTCGTGGTGGGCGCGGGCTATATCGGTCTCGAGCTCGGTTCCGTGTGGCGACGTCTCGGCAGCGAGGTGACGGTGGTCGAGTTTCTCGATCGCATCACGCCCGGGCTCGATGGCGAGATCGCGAAGCAGTTTCAGCGGATCCTGCAGCGCCAGGGCATGAAATTTCTTCTTTCGAGCAAGGTCGCGGGCGTCGAGGATCACGGCGATGCGTTGAGCGTGCAGGTGGAGAATACTGGTGGCGAGCGCCAGTCGCTCGATGCAGATGTGGTGCTCGTCGCCATCGGCCGCCGTCCGTTCACCGATGGGCTCGGGCTCGACGAAGCAGGCGTGAAACGCGATGCCCACGGGCGCGTCATCACCGACGTCGAATTCCGCACCAATATCGATGGCATCCGCGCCATCGGCGATTGCCGCGACGGGCCGATGCTTGCCCACAAGGCGGAGGACGAAGCCGTGGCGTGTATCGAGCGCATCGCAGGGCGCGCGGGCCATGTCGGCTACGAGGCGATTCCGGCAGTGGTCTACACCGCGCCGCAGGTGGCAAGTGTCGGCAGGACGGAAGAGGAGCTGAAGGCGGCGGGAATCGCCTACAAGGCAGGCAAGTTTCCCTTCACCGCCAATGCGCGCGCGAAGACGCTCGCCGCAACCGAAGGCTTTGCGAAAATCCTTGCCGACGCGAAAACCGACCGCGTGCTCGGCGTGCACATATTGGGCGCGGAAGCGGGCGATCTCATCGCCGAAGCCGCGATGGCGATCGAGTTCGGCGCAGCCTCGGAAGATATCGCGCGCACCAGCCACGCCCATCCCACCCTCGGCGAAGCCGTCCGCCAGGCCGCGATGGCCGTTGAAGGCTGGACGATGCAGATGTGAGGGAAGGGTCCGGAACGTCCGGCGACAATTCAAAGCGTTAGCTCGTCACTCCGGACCAGGCTCGGCGAAGTCGAAGCACGCGATGCCATCGGGGTTCGTCGGCCGCGAGAGCACATCGGGATGGTGTAGCGTGCGAACCGTATCGCGGTGACCGGCCTTCCAGTGATCGCGCATGCTGAACTGCGAGAATTCGTAGTCTCTGGATTCGCCCTCATAAAGCCTGGACCGATAGATGAGGTGGACGATGTTGTAGACCTTTCGGTCGGCAAATTCGTTCAGCGACGCCACACCTGCGCGATCCCGGAAATCGGGAGGCAGCTCCGCAATCAGCCTGGCGAGCGCGTGGCGGAGGCGCTGAGTGTCTTCGAAGCGGTCGGTGTTGTCGCGCGTGCGGCTAGAGAAACGGATTTCCTTTTCGCGCGTCGCAACCTCCGCGAGATCGCGCGGAAACCGACCGCGCGCGCTCCACAGATCGACTTCGAAGGCGAGCGTGTCGCGCCGCGGCCCGAATTGCAGCACCCATTGCAGCGGCGTGTTGGAAACAAGACCGCCGTCCCAATAGTGCTCGCCGTCGATCTCGATGGCCGGAAAGCCCGGTGGCAAGGCGGAGCTCGCCAGGATGTGTTCCGGTCCGATCCGGCATTTCGTCGAATCGAAATAGATGAAATTTCCCGTCCGCACGTTCACGGCGCCGACGCTGAGCCTGGCCGCTCCGCCGTTGATGCGGTCGAAATCGACAAAGCGCTCGAGCGTCCCGACAAGCGGTTGCGTATCGTAAAAGCTCGTCGCCCCCGGGCTTCCGGGAGCTGCGAGGAAGGGCGGAGGTATGCGGGGCCGAAAGAAGCCCGTGACCCCGACCGTCATGGCGGCGGCGGCGCTTAGCTGATCGAAGATCTTGCGGCCCGTATCGCCGCCCGGACGTCCCCAAAAACTCAGCGCGTCGAAGCCCGCCGTCGAGGTGATATGATCCCAGAACCCTTTGAGCTTTTCGATGCGGGCTTCCGGCGCGTTGCCTGCGATGATCGCGGCATTGACAGAACCGATCGATATTCCCGCCACCCAATCGGGATGCAGATCGGCTTCTGCCAGCGCCTGATAAACGCCGGCCTGATAGGCGCCCAGCGCCCCGCCGCCTTGCAGCGTCAGCGCAATACATTCGAACGGCGGACGATTCCGGCTGTTTGTCATGTCTTCTCCCGCGTGCCGGTATCATAACGGCAAACCGGTTCGCTTTCACGCGGAGTTCGCTCGTGCAATAGTGCCGCAGCATCGGCACGCGCAATTCCCGCGCGCGTTCAAGCAATCGCCTCCCCGTCTGCGCCCTCTTTGGGCCGCTGAATACTCGCAGGAACGGACGATGAAACGGAAGCTTCTCATTGCAGCCTGTGTCCTCGTCCTGATCGGCGCGGCGGCGGCCGGTGCGCTTTACGTCCTTTGGGATCAGGCTGTCCCCATTGTGGCGATGGGGATCAATTGGGTTCGCTATCGCTCGGCTCCGGCCGGCACGCTCGTCACGCAGCTCGCGCCGTCTTCAGCGGCAGGCGTTGCGGCGTCATTGGCCTCTTCCTCGTCACCGTCCGCGGCGAGCGGGGATTGGCCGAGCTACAACAAGACTCTGACGTCGGAACGCTATGCGGCACTCGATCAGATCAACACGCAGAATGTCGGCAAGCTGAAAGTTCTGTGCACCTACGACACCGGCCAGTACACGGGCTTCACGTCGGGACTGATCGAAGTGAACGGCGCGCTCATCGGCACGACGGAATACGACATTTTTTCGCTCGACCCAGCCGATTGCCGCTAGAATTGGCGGACGCACGAGGATTACGAGCCTGCCACGCTGCAGGGCGTCAATCGCGGCGCCACCTATATGGATGGGCGATTGTTTCGCGGCACCCAGGACGGTCGCGTGCTGGCTTATGACTTCAAGACCGGCAGGCGCATCTGGCAGACGCAAATTGCCAACCCGAAAATCGGAGAGACGGTGCCGGCCGCACCGATTGCCTGGAACGG
>DASXMF010000149.1:0-16995 GCA_036495845.1 Rhizomicrobium sp. | reverse complement strand
CGACCCAGCCGAGAAAAATCAGGGAAAGACCCGCGCATGTCGCCTGAAGGGTCGAACCAAAGGTGAAGAATTGCACCCGCCCGTCGCTGCGGATGTAGATTTGCCGCTCTGGAAACGTCGCGTGCAACCACGACCACGCGCGCTCTATGAGCGTTTCCACCATGCCCCAGCCTTCCTTTCCCTGCGAGCCCCCACCAACCCCTCTTGTCGTCATTCCACCCCATTCCGGCTGATGGTTCAAGCCCTTGGCGCGAACCCCGTACTTTACGAAATCATTACGAACACATTTTCTACACGGATCACAGTGCGCACGCAGCTTCCAGCACCGCGTCGGCATGTCCCGGCACCTTCACTTTTCGCCACACATGCTTGACCACGCCGTTGCCATCGATCAGGAACGTGGCCCTCTCCATGCCCATGTAGGAGCGTCCATACAGGCTCTTCTCGACCCATACTCCGAAAGCTTGCGCCACTTTGACATCGGAATCGGATGCCAGGGTAATTCCAAGCTTGTGCTTCTTTTTAAACTTTTCGTGTGAAACGACGCTATCCTTCGATATTCCGATAATCTTCACGCCAATCGAATCGAACTTCTTCTTTTCCTTCGTGAAGGAAATTGCTTCCTTCGTGCATCCAGACGTGTCGTCCTTCGGATAGAAATAGACGACGAACGGCTTACCCTTGAGTTCGACGTTCGAAATTTCGCTGCCCGCGTCGGTAGGGATCTTGAACGATGGCGCCCGATCGCCCGGCCGAAGTTCCTTGGTCATCACGTTGTCCGAATGTTGAATTGCGGGATTTACCCAGGAGGAGGCATGGGGGATAAGCTGAGATTTGCGCCGGTGCAAGCGGGGGCCGTGGGCCGGGCGGCAGCCCGGAGATGAATTGACCGTTTTGAGACCAGCGATGCCTCTTTTCAACACCGAGCGCGCCAGGCTTGCCGCGCACGTGCTGCGGCGAACCGGCTGGCTCGCCGCTGCGCTCGCCGCCGGAGCGGTGTTTTTCTGCATCGGGCTCTTGTTCCGCATCCTGATCGGCCCTGTGTCGCTCGGGCCGTTCAGCGGCGACCTTCGTGCCGCGTTGGCGCAGGTGGTGCCGGGTCTCGATGTTCGCTTCGACGACGCCGCGCTCGAATGGTCGAGCAAGGAGTCGCGCGTGAATCTCGTCGTGCTGGGCACGCGCGTCTTCGATCGGGGACAACACATCATCGCGCAGGCCCCCAAGGCCGAGATCGGATTGTCTGCCGGTTCCCTGCTGCGCGGGCATGTGGTGGTGAACCGGATCGCGCTTGTCGGCGTGCAGCTCACTCTCGTGCATACGAAATCGGGCGCGCTGCGCCTCGGCATCGAATCGGAAGCCGGCGGAAACGACGTCCTCAAGCGCATACGCGACGCAATATCGCGAAGCCAGGGTGGCGCGTCGTCGCTCAAGAGCTTTGCCGTGCATGAGGCACGGCTGGCTTTCTTCGACGAGGAAACCGGCGCCTTCGTGGTGGCACCCGAGGCCGAATTGCAGATCACCGCGCCGACCACGGCGGCCGAGCGCGCCAGCAACTCGATCACCGCCGGCCTGACCGCGCAGATCGAAATTTCGGGAAAGCCGGCGCGCCTTTACGCCAGCATCAATCTTCCCAGGCGCGGCGATACGGTTACGGGAGACGTCAGCATAAGCGGTCTCGATCTTGCCGCGCTCGCGCGCAACGGCAGGAGCTTTGCGTTTCTCACACCGTTCGCGCTGAAAGCCGACGTCACTGGTTCCTGGAGTCTCGTGAACGGGACCAGCATCAAATACGCCGACTTCGGAATCGGAGCGAGCGGATATGTGAACGGCTTCGGGCGGCCGCTGCACGTCAAGTCGTTGCGCCTTGTGGGACGTTATGATGGACAAACGGGCAGGGTGCTGATCGACGATGCGGTCCTCGCCGGAGAGCAGGCCGCGGCCCATCTCACCGGCAGCGCCAATCTCGCGTTCAATGGGGCAGGCGACCTCGATTCGACGACGTTTGCGCTCGAGCTCGACAAGATTGCGGTGAATCTGCCCGGCACGCTGGAGCGGGCGGTGACGCTCGGGCGCGCGATGCTCAGGGGCGCATACACGGCCCAGGACAACGGCATTCTCGTTCAGGAAGGACTCGTGTCGGGGGGCGCTTTGTCGGCCACGTTTGCCGGACGCATCGGGCTCGCCTCCAACCAGTCGCCCGAGCTGAATTTCGATGGAAAGCTCGGAACCATAGGTGTTCGCGATCTGCTTTCTTATTGGCCCTTGCGCGCGGCGCCGGGCGCGCGAGCCTGGATTGCGAAGAACTTTTCGGCGGGGCGTCTCGGACCCGTTCTCGTCCACACGAGAATTCCGGCCGGCGCCTTCGAGCAGCCCGCTTTGCCTGACGAATCCGTTTCGGTGACCTTTCCGCTCGCCGGCGCAACCATCAACTATCTGGACGGATTGACGCCGCTGACCAACGTCACCGGCACCGGCGATCTCGGCGGCGACACGTTCAAGGCCAATGTCGATCAGGCGTCGGTCGGACCTCTGGTGGTGACGCAAGGCCGAGTCGCCATCGCGCAGCTTCACGTCCATGGAACGCCGGCCGATATCCGCGCGCATGTCACAGGCCAGGTGCCGCAATTTCTCGCGTTGCTCGACAGGAAACCGCTTCAATATCCGAGCAGGTTCCACATCGACACGGCGTCTGCACAGGGAGCCGGCGCCTTCGACGTATTGTTTCGCGTGCCGACGATACGCGGCGAGAGCATCGATGCGATCGGCATCTCGGTCAAAGGCACGACCAGCGCTTTCGCTCTGTCTCTCGGGCCTCACACCAAAATCTCCAATGGCGCGCTCGACTTCGATGTCGACAACAAGCAATTGCACGCAAGCGGCAAGGTGGGAATTGCCGGCGTCGGTCTGAACGTCGACTGGCGGGAAGTCTTCAAGACCGAGGGGCCGGTCACCACGCAATTATCCGTTCGTGGAACGCTCGACGACGCGGCGCGCGCGGCGCTCGATTTGCCGCTGGCAAAATTCGCTTCGGGTCCGGTCGGCATCGATGCATCCCTGTCGGGTCATCGCGGCGCGATCGGCGAGGCGGTCGTTCACCTGGATCTGGCCCAGGCCGGATTTGGCGTCGATATGCTCGGCTTGAAGAAGCCGCCCGGCACGCCTTCAACTGCCCAGATCTCGGCCAGGCTCGATGGCGGCGGAAATTTGCGCAACGCAGATCTCTCGGTGGACGGCCCGGGTTTGACGACGCGGGGCAAGGCCTCTTTTGCCGGCGGCGCGCTGGAGTCATTGACACTTCCGAGCGTTCGCGCGGGCGCCGCCAACGATTTTGCGCTGATCATGAAGGAACAGCCCGCGAGCGGGCTCGATGTCGCCATATCGGGCCATTCCCTCGATGCGTCTGCCATCGGCCGGCGGAAACCGGGAACAGGTGCAAACGAAACCTCGCACGAATCCGTCGAGCCGTTTCATCTGAGCGTCAAGGTCGATCGTCTCGCGTTGCGCAACGGCGTGAGCATTGCGCCATTCGCGCTCGACGCGAGCGGGGCCGGCCAGCGGCCGCGCACGCTGACCGCGACCGGAAATCTCGCCGGTCCGGCGTCTCTTTCCGCCAGTCTCGTCTCCGAGGCAAATCAGCGGCGCCTCGTCCTGAAGACGGGCGACGCGGGTGCGCTGATCAAGGGCTTCTTCGGCCTGTCGAGCATCAAGGGCGGCGATCTCCACGTTGATGCGACCCTGCCGTCCGCGGCGTCGCGCAAGGACCAGCCCGATTACGCCGGCACGTTGACGATCAAGAACTGCACCCTGCTCAATCAGCCGTTTCTCGCGCGCCTGTTCTCGTCGGGCTCGCTCGGCGGATTCATGGATCTGATGCAGGGGCAGGGAATTTCGCTTTCGAACGTCGAGATTCCCTTCCGCGTCAATGGAGATGTCATCGATATTCACGATGCGCGCGCATCGGGGCCTTCCATCGGCGTCACCGCGGACGGCTATGTCGATCGCAGCGCCAACCAGCTCGCGCTGGAGGGAGCGGTTGCGCCGCTTTACGGCCTCAACGGAATTCTCGGCGTGATTCCCGTTCTGGGCAACGTGTTCGTATCCAAGCAGGGCGAGGGTGTGTTTGGCGTGACCTACAGCGTGCGCGGCGACCTCGATCAGCCGACAATTACCGCCAATCCGCTGTCGATGCTGACGCCGGGAATCCTGCGGCGCATTTTCGAAGGCGCGGCGCCGACAAAACCGGCCGCTCCTCCGGCACAGGCAAAACAGAGCCAGTAAGCGGCTTTTACAGCGGCTCTGGATATCCTTTGGATATCCTGATACAAACGCCCTCGACTGACGGTGGAGGCTTGCGATGCAGGTGAAGATTGCGCGCTGGGGCAATAGTGTCGGGGTGCGGATTCCGCGCGATGTGGCGCGCAGCGCGGGTCTCTCCGAAGGCGTGCATGTGGAAATCGAAGCCAAGGGCGACCGCATCGTCCTGTCGCGCGCTCGACCGCACTACCGGCTCGAGGATCTGCTCGCCGGGATGACTCCGCGCGCGATGCGCGCCGCCTTCGACTGGGAATCGGATCGCGGTCGCGAAGCCGTGGACGAATGAGTTATCGGCCCGAAGCCGGTGATCTCGTTTGGACCGATTTCGATCCGCGCGTTGGATGGGTACAGAGCGGACGGCGCCCCGCGCTCGTGGTTTCTCCATCCGCGTTCTGGCGCGCCAGCGGCTTTTTGATTGTCTGTCCGATTACGTCGAGAATCCGGCCCTTCGGCACGAGCGTTGTTTTGCCGGAGGGATTGCCGGTCACGGGAGAGATCCTGGCAAGTCACGTTCGCAGCATAGACACCGCAGCGCGCAGGATCGCGTTCGCCGGCGTCTCCGTGCCGGACGTCATACTCGTCGACGTGCGCGCCAAGCTTGCGGCCTTGATGGGGTTCTGAACCAGGGATTGCCCCCACCGGCGCTGCGCGCCAATTCAGGCGCGGTTCAACCTATACCGGCTTCACCAGCGCGTGCTTCTTGCGGCCGATGGAGAGTTTGATCACGCCTTCGGGAGAGAGATCAGAGAGATCTGCCATCGCTTTCACATCCGTCACTGTCACGTCGTTCAATCGCAGGCCATTGGATTGAATAAATCGTCTGGCCTCGCCCGACGAAGTCGTCAGTCCGCTCAAATGCGCGAGATTGGCGACGAGGATTCCGGCTTCAAGCTTCGCGCGAGGAATTTCGAATGTGGGAAGGCCCTCTGCGAATTCGCCTGACTCAAATGTCTTGCGCGCGGTCTCTGCCGCCTGTTCCGCCGCATCCCGGCCATGGCAGAGCGCGGTCGCCT
The DNA here is from genome assembly GCA_036495845.1 of Rhizomicrobium sp. Taxonomy (GTDB): domain Bacteria; phylum Pseudomonadota; class Alphaproteobacteria; order Micropepsales; family Micropepsaceae; genus Rhizomicrobium. Next base: position 11,668 of record DASXMF010000149.1, on the reverse strand, counting down.
CGGTTGCGAGAATCTTCTTCGCGTCGTTGCGTTCGCTGCCCTCGAGTCTCTCCAGACGAGCGATGTCCTCTTCCGGCAGATCTGTAAACAGGCGCAGGAATCGACCCACATCGGCATCTTCGGTGTTGCGCCAATATTGCCAGTAAGCGTAGGGCGAGCACATCTCGGGGTTGAGCCACACCGCGCCCGCCGCGGTTTTGCCCATCTTCGCGCCGCTCGACGTCGTGATCAGTGGAGAGGTAAGCCCGAACAGTTCGATTCCGTCGACACGGCGGCCGAGATCGATGCCCGAAACGATGTTGCCCCACTGGTCGGAGCCGCCGCATTGGAGCAGGCAGCCATGGCGGCGGTGCAGCTCGACGAAATCCCAGGCTTGCAGGATCATGTAATTGAATTCGAGGAAGCTCAACGGCTGCTCGCGCTCGAGCCGCAGCCGCACGCTGTCCATGGTCAGCATGCGGTTGATCGAAAAATGCCGGCCCACGTCGCGAAGAAAGGGAATGTATTCGAGCCGGTCGAGCCATTCGGCGTTGTCCACCATAATGGCGTCGCACGGTTCGCTGCCGAAATACAGGAACCGCTCGAACGAGGAGAGGATGGCGCGCTTGTTGGATTCGATCTGATCCGGCGTCAGAAGCTGCCGCGTCTCTTCGCGCCCGGAGGGATCGCCGACTCTGGTGGTGCCGCTACCCATCAGCACGATCGGCCTGTGTCCCGCCTGCTGCAGACGCCGCAAGGTCATGATCTGGACGAGGTTGCCGACATGCAGGCTCGGCGCCGTGCAGTCGAAGCCGATATAGGCGGGCACGGAGCCGCGACTCGCGAGAATCTCGTCGAGCGCGGACGCATCGGTGCAATCATTGTATTGGCCGCGCGCGGCGAAGTTGGTCAGAAAACCGGAACGAAAACGCGGCGGCGCGTCCACCATCGGATCAGCGGCCTTCGCGCGGCGAACTCATGGTCTTCGACACATAGGCTTCCACCACTTCGAGCACATCCGATTCGTGCCGGTCGAAGAAATGGTTGGCGCCTTCAACCTTCGCATAGGAGATCTTGATGCCCTTTTGCGCAGAGAGCCGGTCGACCAGCTTCTGCACGTCGGCCTCGGGCACCACCTGATCCTTCGTTCCATGCACGATCAGCCCGGAGGAGGGGCAGGGCGCCAGGAAGGCGAAATCGTACATGCTGGCGGGCGGAGCTATGGAAACGAAGCCGGTGATTTCTGGACGCCGCATCAGGAGCTGCATGCCGATCCAGGCGCCGAAGGAGATTCCCGCGACCCACACGAAGGTGGGATTGGGATAGAGCGTGTTCATCCAGTCGAGCACGGCGGCGGCGTCGGAAAGCTCGCCCGCGCCGCTGTCGAAAGTCCCCTGGCTGCGCCCGACCCCACGGAAGTTGAAGCGAACGGAGGTGCAACCGAGCCGCAGGAACATATGATAAAGGTCATAGACGAGCGGATTGTTCATCGTGCCGCCGAACTGCGGATGCGGATGCAGCACCAGCGCCATTGGAGCCCCTGGCGTCTTCTGGCGCTGATAGCGGGTTTCGATTCGCCCAGCAGGACCTGGCAGGATGATCTCGGGCATGTGTCTCGCTTTCAGGGCAATGTGGGTGTCGCGTGATTTCCAATCAAATTTAGGGGGAAAAGGCAAAGGAGAAAACCAGGAAAAATCATTGCATTTCTGCGGAAAATAGCCATATCTCGGAGCAGATCGCTCAAATTCTTGACTGCCTTACTCGGAAAATTTATACCCGGCGCGATGCAGCCGCCCGCACCGTCTCCCCCAAGGGGGCCGTTTCTACACCGAAGCCTCCCCCTCAGAGCAAGCACGGAATTAAGCGGTTTGAAGGAGTTGCGACCGTGAAATTGAGCACGAAAGGCCGTTATGCGGTGATGGCGATGGCTGATCTGGCCAGCCGGGAAGGCGATGCCAAGCCCGTATCCCTGGCCGAGATCGCCGAGCGGCAGGAAATCTCGCTGTCCTATCTCGAGCAGCTCTTCTCCAAGCTGAGAAAGGGCGGGCTGGTGAAGAGCGCGCGCGGACCGGGCGGTGGCTATCGCCTGAGCCGGCCGGCCGCCGAACTCCGGGTAGCCGACATCATCCTCGCTGTGGATGAGCCGATCAGCGCGACCAGATGCAAGCCGGGAAGCCCCAAGGGCTGCACGGGCACGCTGTCACGCTGCCTCACCCACGATCTTTGGGAGGAACTCGGCCGGCAGATTCACATATTCCTCTCCTCGGTATCGCTTGCCGATGTCGTTGAACGCCGTGTGCTGGGCAGCGCGCGGCAGCGCGAAGCCGCGTCGCCCGAAGCGCTAGAGGCTGCCTGATATCGCCATGGCCTATCTGGACCACAACGCCACTTCGCCGCTCAGGCCCGAGGCCCGGACCGCGATCGAGCGCGCATTCGCCGTTCAAGGCAATCCATCTTCCGTGCACGCACTCGGCCGCGCGGCACGCGCGCTCGTGGAAGAGGCGCGCGAGGACATTGCACGGCTCGCGAACGCGCGGGCCGAGGATGTGGTTTTCACCAGTTGTGGCACGGAAGCGAACGCGCTTGGGCTCCGTGGTGCGATTCAGGGCGCGGCGGATACGGGCGCACCGATCGAACGGGTTTATGCATCTGCGATCGAGCACGACTCGATCCTTGGCACGGTGTCGGCCATCGCAGATCGCGCCACGGGAATCCAGGCGGCCATCATTCCCGTGACGGAAGGCGGTGTCGTCGATCCCGACGCGTTGCGCGAGATGCTGCTGGGTAGCGGTGCGCGTGCGCTCATAGCGGTGATGGCCGCAAACAATGAGACGGGCGTGGTTCAGCCTCTGGCCGATATTTCAAGGCTCGTGCGGGATGCGGGCGGGCTGCTTCTCGTCGACGCGGTACAAGCCTGCGGCAGGATGGCAATGGATTTCTCCGCGCTCGACGCCGACTATCTGACCATCTCCGCGCACAAACTGGCCGGTCCGCAGGGCGTAGGCGCGTTGATCGTGAAGGACGGCGCTCCCTTCGCGGCGCAGGTTCACGGCGGCGGTCAGGAAAAGGGCCGCCGCGCGGGAACCGAAAACGTCATCGGCATCGCGGGGTTCGGCGCAGCCGCGCGCGCATGCGGCAACGACAATTCAACCCGCATCGCCGGATTGCGCGACCGCTTCGAATTGGGGCTTCGCGAGCGCTTCCCGGACGTCATTGTGTTCGGTGAAAACGCGCCGCGCCTCGCGAACACGTCGAATTTTGCGCTGCCCGGTATCGCGGCAGAAACTGCACTCATCGCGCTCGATCTCGACGGAGTGATGGTGAGTTCTGGCGCGGCCTGCTCGTCGGGAAAGGTGAAGCCCTCGCATGTGCTGGCGGCCATGAGCGTGCCCGCGTCTGTGGCAATGTGTGCATTGCGTGTGAGCCTCGGCTGGAATTCTTCGGAGGGCGATATTGAGGCGGCGCTCCTTGCGCTCGAAAAACTCGGCGCCCGCATAGCGGCGCGAAAGGCGGCATGACATGGCTGCGATCCAGGAAACCCGCGAACGCGTTCAATCTCTCGGCGACAAGTACAAATACGGCTTCGTCACCGATATCGAGATGGAGCGCGCGCCCAAGGGCCTCAACGAAGACGTGGTCCGGCTGATCTCCGGCAAGAAGGGCGAGCCGGAATGGATGCTCGAATGGCGCCTGGGCGCGTTCCGGCGCTGGCGTGAGATGCGCGAGCCGACCTGGGCACGTGTGCACTATCCGAAGATCGATTACGAGGACGCCCACTATTACGCAGCGCCGAAGGCAGGCGCCAAGCCCGCAAGCCTCGATGAAGTCGATCCGAAGCTTCTTGAGACTTACGAGAAGCTGGGCATTCCGCTGCACGAGCAAAAGCTGCTCGCCGGCGTGGCCGTGGACGCCGTGTTCGATTCGGTTTCAGTGGCGACGACATTCAAGGCAAAGCTCGCCGAAGCCGGCGTGATCTTCTGTCCGATCTCCGAGGCGATCCGCGACCATGGCGATCTGGTGCGCAAATATCTGGGCACCGTCGTTCCCGTCACCGACAATTTCTTCGCGACGCTGAATTCGGCGGTCTTTTCGGACGGATCCTTTGTCTATGTGCCGAAAGGCGTGCGCTGCCCGATGGAGCTTTCGACCTATTTCCGCATCAATGCTTCGGAGACGGGCCAGTTCGAGCGCACGCTGATCATCGCCGACGAGGGCGCCTATGTCAGCTATCTTGAAGGCTGCACGGCGCCCAAGCGCGACGAGAATCAGCTTCACGCGGCGGTCGTCGAACTGGTCGCGCTCGATCGCGCCGAGATCAAATATTCGACCGTGCAGAACTGGTATCCGGGCGACGAAGAGGGCCGCGGCGGCATCTACAATTTCGTCACCAAGCGCGGCGATTGCCGCGGACGCGCCTCGAAAATCTCCTGGACCCAGGTCGAGACGGGTTCGGCGATCACCTGGAAATATCCGGGCTGCCTCCTGCGTGGCGACGATTCGGTGGGCGAGTTCTACTCCATCGCCATCACCAATCATTTCCAGCAGGCCGACACTGGCACCAAGATGCACCATCTGGGACGCAACACACGCTCGCGCATCGTCTCCAAGGGCATCAGCGCGGGCCGCGCGCAGAACACCTATCGCGGCCTCGTCAGCGTGCATCCGCGAGCCGAAGGCGCGCGCAATCATACGCAGTGCGATTCGCTGCTCATCGGCAAGGAATGCGGCGCCCACACCGTGCCCTATATCGAGAGCCGCAATCCGTCGGCGCAGATCGAGCACGAGGCGACGACCTCGAAGATCGCCGACGACCAGCTCTTCTATTGCCTGTCGCGCGGCATCGGCCAGGAGGAAGCGGTGGCGCTGATCGTCAACGGCTTCTGCCGCGAGGTCCTGCAGCAACTGCCGATGGAGTTCGCAGTCGAAGCGCAGAAGCTGGTGGGTATCAGCCTGGAAGGCAGCGTGGGATGAGCCTGCTCGAGATCGAGAATCTGCATGTCGCCGTTCAGGGCCGGGAAATCCTGAAGGGTCTGAGCCTCGCGATCCGTGCGGGCGAAGTGCACGCCATCATGGGACCGAACGGATCGGGGAAATCGACGCTCTCCTACACGCTTGCCGGACGCGAAGGTTACGAGATCACCGCGGGGCGCATGTTCTATCGCGGCGAAGATCTCGCGCCGCTGTCGCCGGAAGAACGCGCCGCGCGGGGCATGTTCCTCGCGCTTCAATATCCGGTGGAGATTCCGGGTGTCACCACCATGAATTTCCTCAAGACGGCGCTCAATGCCCAGCGCCGCGCGCGCGGAGAAAAAGAATTCGACGCCATGAGCGTGCTCAAACGGGTTCGCGAGGCTGCGGGTGCGCTGAAAGTGCCCGAGGAAATGCTGAGGCGCGCCCTCAATGTCGGCTTCTCGGGTGGCGAGAAGAAGCGGATGGAAATCCTGCAGATGGCGTTGTTCGAGCCGTCGCTTGCCATTCTCGACGAGACCGACTCGGGTCTCGACATCGACGCGCTCAAGCTGGTGGCGGACGGCGTCAATGCGTTGCGCGCGCCCGACCGCGGCATGCTCGTCATCACGCACTATCAGAGACTTCTCAACTACATCGTGCCCGATCGCGTACATGTGCTCGATGGCGGCCGCATCGTCGCCGAAGGCGGCAAGGAACTGGCGGAAGAGCTCGAAGCAAAGGGATATGTGGGGATCGCGAGAAACGCCGCATGAGCGAACCCGCGCTGGATATCCTGCTGAAGGAATTCGACGCCCGCGCCGCGAGCAGGGATGCAGCGCGTCCTTCGTGGCTCGCCGCCCGGCAGGGACGGGCGATGACGAGTTTTCGCGAAAAGGGCATTCCACACCGCCGCATCGAGGAATGGAAATACACGGATTTGCGCGGCGCGCTGGAATCGCGGATTGCGGAATCTCCGAAGCTCGAATCCCTGCGCACGGGCGATCCGTTTACGGGAATCGATGGGCTTCGTCTCCTGATCCGCGACGGACGAGCTGATGGGCACATGGGCGAGCCGCCGCGCGGAGTTGAATTGTTCGATCTGGCGGAACCCGACAGCGCACCCGAATGGGTGCGGGAAAATCTGGGCGCAGTGCTATCCGGCGATGCGATGGGCGAGGCGTCGCTGGCCATGATGGGCGGCGGTCTGGCGATTCGCGTCGCCGCCGAGACCGAAACTCCCATTCACCTCCGCTTTCTACAAAGTGCAGAAGCCATTCATTTCCGATTGCTGATCGTCCTGGAGCAGGGCGCGTCGCTCACCCTGCTGGAATCGCACGGGGAAAATCGCGGACTTGCCAATCTGGGAGTCGAAGCCGTGATTGGGCCGAATGCGCAGTTCAGCCATGTGCGGCTGGCTGACGCGGCAGCCGGCGCGGTCGAGATCGGAGAAATGGGAATCCGTATCGCCCGCGACGGAAGCTACCGCGGACATTTCTCGCAACAGGGCGCGAGACTCTCGCGCGTGGGGCTGACGATCCGGCTCGAAGGCGAAAACGCGGAAGCGGAATTGAGCGGGACGGCCGTACTCGGAGGAAAGCTTCATTCCGACTTGACCACGCATGTCGAACACGTCGCGGGCAAGACCACCAGCCGGCAACTGTTCAAGAACGTCGCGGGCGGCACGTCGCGGGCGGTCTATCAGGGAAAGATCACCGTGCATAAGGGGGCCGATGGCTCCGACAGCCGCCAGACCGCCAAGGCGATTTTGTTGGGTGCGCGTGCGGAGGCCGACCTGAAACCCGAGCTGGAAATTCTCGCCGACGACGTGAAATGCGCGCATGGCGCGGCGGTCGGAGAGCTGGACGCCGATTCGCTCTTTTACCTGCGCTCGCGCGGCGTGCCGGAAACGGAAGCGCGAAGGCTGCTGATCTCGGGCTTTCTCGAAGAAACGGTCGAAGGCATCCGCGACGACGTTATCCGCGCGGCAGCGTGGAAATTCATCGTCGACGGCCTCGCGAAGTCCCAGTCATGAACCTTCAGCTCAGGCGTGAAACTCCTTTCGATGTGTCCGCTGCGCGTGCGGATTTCGAGATCCTCTCGCGGCGCGTCTATGGCAAGCCGCTCGCCTATCTCGACAACGCGGCCTCGGCGCAGAAGCCACGAGTGGTGCTCGATGCCATGACGGAGTTCGCAACGAGCGATTACGCCAATGTCCATCGCGGCGTTCACTATCTCTCCGCCAAAGCGACCGAGCGCTACGAATCCGCGCGCGGCCGCGTGCAACGCTTCGTCAATGCCACCCATGCCGACGAGATCGTCTTCACCAGAGGCGGCACGGAAGCCATCAATCTCGTCGCCTCGTCCTGGCTCTCTCCGCGCATTCAGGCGGGCGACGAGATCGTCCTCACCACCATGGAGCACCACTCCAACATTGTGCCGTGGCATTTCTTGCGCGAGCGCCAGGGCGCGGTTCTGAAATGGGTCGACGTTGCGGACGACGGCTCGCTCGAGGCGGAGGTGGTGGACGCGGCAATCGGCGGGAAGACCAGGATGGTCGCCGTGGCGCATATGTCGAACGTGCTGGGCACTGTGACGCCGCTCAAGGAGATCGTGCACCGCGCCCACGCGAAGGGCGTTCCCGTGCTTGCCGATGGCTGCCAGGGCGCAGTGCACGAGGTGGTCGACGTGCAGGATCTGGGCGTGGATTTCTACGCGCTCACCGGCCACAAGCTTTATGGTCCGACGGGCATCGGCGCCTTGTACGGCAAACGCGCGCATCTCAGATCCATGCGGCCGTTCAATGGCGGCGGCGAGATGATCCAGGAAGTCGCGCACGATCGCGTGACCTATGCCGATCCCCCGGCGCGATTCGAAGCGGGCACGCCGCCCATCATCGAGGCTGCCGGCCTCGGCGCCGCACTGGACTATCTGACTTTGCTCGACCGCGGCCACATCCGCGCCCATGAGCAGGATTTGCTGGACCATGCGACCGACGAGATTGGCAAGCTCAATTGGGCGCGCATCATCGGGACGGCGGATGGCAAAGGCTCGATCCTGTCGTTCGAGGCGGCGGGGATGCACGCCCACGACATTGCTACCATATTGGATCGCGAAGGCGTGGCGGTCAGGGCCGGCCATCATTGTGCCCAACCGTTGATGGAAAGGTTCGGTGTGGAGTCGACGACGCGCGCGTCTTTCGCGTTGTACAACACGCATGCGGAAGTGGACGCGCTGATCGCAGCGCTCCACAAGGCGCGGAAAATTCTGGGCTGATGACGATGGACGAGTCTCTGCGCGAGCTCTATCAGGAGGTGATCCTCGATCACAGCCGCCATCCGCGGCATTTCGGTCCGCTCGAGGACGCCACCCACCGCGGCGAAGGTTACAATCCGCTCTGCGGCGACAGGGTGAAGGTCTATCTGCATGTGGATCGCGACGGCCGTATTGAGGATGTTTCGTTCGAAGGGCGCGGCTGCGCGATTTCCCAGGCTTCGGCCTCGCTGATGACCGATCTCGTGAAAGGCCGCAGCGTTGAGGAGTCCAGGGAGCTGATGAACGGATTTCTGCATCTGGTGAAAGGCGAGAATGCGGACGGGCTCGCGGGCGAGGACCGCGAACATCTCGATGTGATGGCCGGTGTGTCCGCCTATCCCATGCGCATCAAATGCGCGACACTCGCCTGGCACACGATGAGATCGGCGCTGGAGGAGGGCGGAACACCCGCGCGCACCGAATGAGTCTCGAGCCGCTGAACATGCAGGCCGCCAGCGCCACGCTTCCGCCCGAGGAACTCGAGGCGTTTACGATCAAGCTCGTGGCCGCGCTCAAAACCGTCTACGATCCAGAAATCCCGGTGGACATCTACGAGCTCGGACTTATCTACAAGGTGGACGTCGCCGACAACAAGGACGTGGCTGTCGAGATGACGCTGACCGCGCCCGGCTGTCCGGTCGCCGGCGAGATGCCGGGTATGGTGAAGGATGCGCTGGAAGGCGTCGAGGGCATTGGTGATGTCACTGTCAACATGGTCTTCGATCCGCCATGGACGCCCGAGAAGATGAGCGACGAAGCCAAGCTCGAACTGAACATGTATTGAGATGACGATCGCAACTCCGATACGGCCGCGCCGCGAGCGCCCAAAGCCCATCCGCCTCAGCGAGGCGGCGGCCGCGCGCATCCGCGATATCATGGACAAAGCGGAAGGCCGCTACGCAGGCGTGCGCGTCGGCGTCACCAATGGCGGCTGCGCCGGCATGAGCTACACGATGGATTACGCGGAATCCGCCGGTCCGCTCGACGAGGTGGTCGAAGACCAGGGCGTGCGCATTTTCGTCGACCCCAAGGCGATCATGTTCCTCGTCGGCACCGAGATGGATTTCGTGCGCGACAAGCTCGCGGCGCGTTTCGTTTTCAACAATCCGAACCAGACGGCGGCCTGCGGCTGCGGCGAATCCGTGACGCTCGCGCCCGCGAAGGACGAAGCGGCCGAATAGGCCGATGACGCCCGAGTACCGCGCATTCGTCGAGGATTTGTTTGTGGAGCTCGGACCCGTAGCGGTACGGCGCGTCTTCAATTTCGACGGAATGTATCTCGGCGACGCGATGTTCGGCCTCGTGGTCGACGAGCGCATATTCCTGAAGACCAGTGAGGTCAGCCGCAGATCCTTCGTGACGGAAGGTTGCGTGCCTTTGCATTACCGCTCCCGCGACGGCGCCGAAATCGCGATGTCCTATTACGCGATTCCGGATCGGCTCTATGACGATCCCGCAGAAGCCGCGAAATGGGCGCGAGCGGCCTATGAGGTTGCGCTCAGGTCTCCGACTGCGATGCGCAAGCAGCGCAAGCGCGCGAAACCCGCGCGACAGTCGACGGGTCGACGAAGGCGTACTTAGCGGCGCCTTCGCCGCACCCGCGCAATAGGGAGGGGCACTTAGGGTTCGAATCCTGTCCGGTGCGCCAAGCGTGGTCAGAAATCTGAACCGCAGGAAGCGGGAAATCTTCAGATTTGATCGCGCCGAAGGCGGTCTCGGCCAGCGCCTGGTCAGGTCCCCTGATTACGATCTCGTCGGGGTGAACCACGATCTCTCCGATCAGTGCTCGAAGCTGACGTTTCTGTACCTCTTTCGACGCCGTGCTCAGCCGCTCCCGGAGCCGCTGGGCGGCGACCTCGGCGTCATAATCTGATACCGAGTACTGATACGATCCGCGCAGCGGAGTTGGTCCTCGCTGATCAAACGTGAGAGAGGCTCAAGAAGTGATTCTTGCGAGAAGAAACCCGTACTCAGAAAGGTGATTGAAATGGCTACAATATGGATTGTGTACACGGTAAGGGACAATCCTAACTACAAATCTGGCTCCATGGAATCACACACCACAATGCAGGTGGAGTTGTTTGATAGCCAGCACGACGCAATGGCCGCGTATAGCGCGTTGGTGCATGCTGGGTTGCCGAAGGGGGCGAAGTTCGCGGACATCGTGTTGGAGAGAAGTGATACAGCGTCTCATCCTCCAAGGCGCGTTCACACAATCGTCCAACACCAATCGTTTTGAGGCAGACGACATCTGGGCATCTCAGGGGGAGGTAATGCTTATACAAAACTATGGTCTGTTCTGGCGGAGGAGCGACGTATTCTGGGGGCGGCCGAGAGTATCGGGTCATTTGAAGGGATTTCCGGCGAGGGGAGCATTCCGGACAGTGGATTTCCGAGAGCAGCAGGGGGTTTATTGTCTCTATGATGACAATTTCCGTTTGGTCTATGTCGGACAAGCGGGCGCGAACGATGATCAGAGACTGTTTGTAAGGTTGAGGCAGCACAAAACCGATGCTCTCGCTGACCGATGGGCGCGCTTCTCATGGTTTGGCATTAGGTGGGTAACCGGTCAAAACCGGCTCGCGGCGGAAGCGGAGGGAACGCATACCACCGCCGGAGCCGTTTTGAATCATATTGAAGCAATCCTGATTAGCGCTTCCGAGCCGCCCCACAATCGGCAGGGCGGCAGGTTCGGAAATGAAGTCATTCAATTCCTTCAGTACCGTGACGATCAAGCCTTAGGACCGGACGAACGGCAGATGATACGTGACATCTGGCGACAGCAAAATGCTGGGGAATGATTTTCGTGCGCAAGCGCCGAAGGGGAAATACGCTAGACAAATGGGAAGTCGCGCTCGCGAAGACAATGCTTGAGCGCGGCGGTTACAACGATCAGGACATACTTGCGTTCTTCACGCGGCCCACGCGCTCGATTAACCACCGTCTAATATCTGAGATCAGAACGGGCAGGAAACACAAAGCTCTCAAAGCGGTGTCGGCCGAGGAGTTGGAGGAATTTCTCGCGATTTGGCCGGATCATGATCCTCAAAGCGGCCTTAGCCTTCGCGGCGACGAACTGCTGATCAAATCTCGTGAAGCGATGATTGCGGCTGTTCAGACGTTTAATGGTGCTGGATTAAACTTTCGGGCTGAACTCTTCATTGTCACAGCCATAATCGCATGGACATATCTGTTGCATGCGTGGCTCAAGCGGGAGGGCATCGACTATCGATACAAAGATGCAATTGGTGATGTCGAAAAGACAAAGCAAGGCGCAGACAGATATTGGGATTTATCAAAGTGTCTCCGCCACGACCGTTGCCCTTTGCCCGCAGGTACGATCAAGAACCTGGACTTCTTGCTTGAACTTCGTCACGAAATCGAGCATCGCTCTACGAATCGGATTGATGATGCCGTAAGTGCGAAG
>DASXMF010000148.1:0-4437 GCA_036495845.1 Rhizomicrobium sp. | reverse complement strand
TGCGGTTCGGCCCCAACTGCGTTCCGAGGAGGTGCCGCTCCGGCCATGCGCCGATGGTGCCGGCGTCGCTTCCTGTGTGCCCGCTCTGCGCCGGCAGGGCGGCCCCGACCTCGATCGCGTCGACATCGGCCGCGCCCTTCTGATCGACGACGCGGACCTCGAGCTTGAACCTGTCGTTCAACGCGCCATGCGACGCCGCGAAGAGCCCACGATCTCCGCCGTACATGGGATGCCACTCGGGGCTTTGAGGTGCTGGTCCATCGCTTACCTCGCAGGTTCTTCGGCCCGTTCGGCCGGCTTTTCGTCGTTCTTGCCGTGAGGTTCGGGCTTCTTGTGCTCCGGTCGATGCTTCGGTTTTTTCCTGGCCGCGACGGCGCTCATCGCGGAAGCGGATCCACCGATTTCGTTGGCCTCGACAACCGTTCCGAATGACGTTGCGGCGCCCTCTCCGCTTGCCACGATTGTCCTGCCTTTCGAGAGCAGGTCGGAGAACCGCTCCGCCTCGTGCGGCGGCAGTCGGACGATGCGGCCGTCCTCGAGTACTGCCCCGCGCGTTTCGCCCTTCGGCCCGTGAATCGCCTGCTTCACGATGCCCTGCACCGTCATCGGTGCATACTTCGCTGGCTCGAAATGCTCGTGCTCCGGTCGGGCATCGGGCCCCTCGTCAAGGAGGCGACCGTTCGCGGTGTCGATCGCGACCGCCGAAATCATGCGTACGCCGCGCGGGCGCACGCCGCGTATCCTGACTTCGCTTCCTGGCCGGATATCCCGCAGCAGGCGCGGCGATAAATGCGGCGGCACGTGTACCTCGCCGCCGTCGATCAGGAGAAAGCCGTCCGCTTCGCCGTGCTTGTTGACGAGAAATTGGTCCACCGTGCCGACGACTTCCGGCAGATGGTCGGGATCGATCCAATGCATCTTGAGGCTCCTTGCCTGGTCCGTGATTGCTCGGACCAGACTTCGCAAGGAGCGTGCCAAACTTTTGACTTTGAAATTTCGAGAGTTTTTCGAAAGCTGTGGCCACGCCGGCGTCGTGTTCGAAGACGATGCGTCGTGATTCCGGACGACCATGATCGACGGGAATCACGGATGCGAGATAAGCGGCCCTAGCCGGACCTTCCGGCGTCGCCGAGGCCGTATTTGATGACCTTCGTGTGAAGAAGCTGACGATGAATTCCGAGACGGCGTGCCGCCTCGGATCGATTGCCGCCGCTCTGCGATAGCGCTTCCGCTATCATCCGCCGTTCGAGATATTCAAGCGCCGAAGGCAAGTCCGTTGCTGATGAGATAGCCACAGAACCAGGCTCACCCGATCCAAGGAAATCCAGGTCGTCCGCCGGGACCGTGTCGCCGCGACAAAATACAGCGACCCGCTCCATGGCATTCCGGAGCTCTCGCACATTTCCCGGCCACGGATACGACGTAACGCGCTGCGCCGCTTGTGCGGACAAACGCATGGATCGGGGCCCCGCCAGACTGAGGAAGTGCCCGGCGAGCGGCAGCACGTCGTCGCGGCGCTCGCGCAGCGGCTGAAGCGCAATCGGCACGACGTTCAGTCTGTAGAATAGATCCTCCCGGAACCGTCCCTGCTTGACCCATTCGGCAAGGTCGCGGTGGGTCGCGGCGACGATCCTCACGTCGATCCGCTGCGGCCGCCCGCCGACCGGCGCGACCACCCGTTCCTGAATGGCGCGAAGGATCTTGGCCTGCATTGTCAGGTCCATGTCGCCGATTTCGTCCAGCAACAGCGTGCCGCCGTCGGCGTCCCTGAATGCGCCCTTCCGTTCCGCCACCGCGCCCGTGAAGGCGCCCTTGGCATGTCCGAAGAGTTCGCTTTCCAGAAGATCGCCGGGGATGGCGGCGCAGTTCAACGCCACGAAAGGTCCGTTGCGTCGCGCTCCGGAACGGTGGATGGTCCGGGCAACCACTTCCTTGCCGGTGCCCGTTTCGCCGGTGATCAGGACGGTCGTGTCGCTATCGGCGATAAGGCCGATTGTCTTCTGCACCGCACGCATGCCAGCGCTGGAGCCGATCAATTCCTCGGCGGTCGACGCGTCGTCGGTCCTCGCGGGCTGCGAGTCGGTTACCGATCGGGATCTGACCATTCGGCGCAGCAGGGACGTCAGATCGTCTCGCCCGACCGGCTTCGTGAGGTGGTCGAACGCGCCTAAACGCATGGCTTCGATTGTATTCGCAGCGGTCGCATATGCGGTAATGATGGCAACGGGCGGTGAACCGCCCACCCCCTCGCGAAGATGCTTGAGTACATCCAGCCCGTCCATATCCGGCATCCGCAAGTCGAGCAGTACTGCGTCCGGCCGATCGGAGGCCGCAAGATCGAGAGCCTCCCGGCCGGAAGACGCGACTGCGGCTTCGTATCCGAGGTCGCGGACCGCCTCGCCAAGCGCGTCGCGCAGTGCCTTGTCGTCATCGGCGATGAGCACGCGGGTCATGAGCGGCCTCCGACAGGCAGCGCAAGTGAGAACGTCGTTCCATCCGCCCGATGGTGCACTTTTACCTGACCGCCGTGAGCTTCGGCAATTTCGCGCACAATAGCGAGACCGAGGCCAGTCCCTTCGGGGCGGCCGGTCGAGAACGGCTCGAACAGATGTTCTCGCACCTCTGACGGGACACCATGCCCGTTGTCGGACACGGAGATGGTGAGCTCGGCTTGTGCCGCGCCGGCGCAGAGAGAGATCCGGCCTCCATCTGCGGAGTTCTGGATGGCGTTCAATATAAGATTGTCGAGCGCGCGGCCGATTTGCGAGGCATCGATTCGGGGCGCTGGATCGAGTTTCTCCGGTGCGCTGACGGTGATCGATCTGCCCCCGGCCTGCTCCCGAAACAGGTCTGCGCGCTCCGCGAGGAGACCTCTGATGTCGGCAACGGGTTCGCGACGGAGTTCGGTACGCTGCACGGAGCGCAGCATGTTCTGCAATAGCTGGTCCATTCGCGCCACCTGGTCGATGACCACCCGCAAGGCATCCCTGGCGCGAACCGGATCCGCTTGCTCGGCGAGCGCGTTCTCCGCCTTCAACCGCATTGCAGCGATCGGGTTCCGGATTTCGTGGGCGATTCCGGCGGCAACTCGGCCGAGCGCGGCCAGGCGCTCGCCTTCGGCGACTTCTGCGCGAAGTTCTTCCGACCGGCGGCGGGATTCGGAGGCCTTCGCACCCGCCCCGTTGATGGCTGCGATGATACGGTCAAGATCGCGCTGCCCGGTGGTTTCCAGCAGCGGCAGGTCCTCCCATCCCTTCGACAGGGCTTGCTCGATGGTCCGTAGCCGCTGCGACCAGCGCCAGAGTACCCGGGCCAGCAGGGCGGCCGATCCCAGAAGAACAAGCAGCAGCAGGCCGAGGCCGGTCGTTGCCATCAGAAAAGAACGTCCCCCGACGGTGACAACGCGCGTCATGGTCCACGCCGCGAGACCGTCATTGCCGGGAAAAGGACAACCTTGAACGAGCAGAACCTGTGAGCGCGCGTCTCGCTTCCACTCTACCGGTCGACGGCCGATCGCGGCCCCCTCCGCCACCTGGCGAATGGTGGGCTCTTCGGCCTGCGGCAGGTCGGTTTTCGCACCGGTGCCTTCATAGCTGGGAAATGCATAGGCGAGCGATCCGGAGCCGGATCGCCAGACGCCGCCTTCAACGCCGTTAAATCCGCCGAGGGCTCGGGAGACCGCAGCAGTTACGACCGATGGTGCGTTGCCCGACGGCACAGCGGACGCTTCGTGCAGGATGCTTTCGCAGGCTCGCGCAAGGTTCGCTGCGCCGCGTTCAATTCTCTGACTGGTGGTTTCATCGTAGAGCGCGACGAGCATCGTCCCGACCACAATCGCCGCGATCAGGAAGAGAACCCAACAGAGGGCGAACCAACCGACAATCGATCGCGGCTGTAGCAAGGAACGGATCATAATTTACCAGGAATTGCAGCGGTAAACGGTCAAAGAGTTCCACGGTTCCGCGGGCCGCTCAAGCAGGATTACGAGATTACGGCGACATGCATTTAACGCTCGCTGCCAGCCCGCGCGGCCGTCCAAAAACCTGGGGCTTGGCCTGCGCGAAAAAGCCCGATGTTGAGCCGACGACCTGTCCAGCCCGGGGGTGATTTCTGATTTTCAGAAATTCACTTGACCCCGGCCGCAAATCAGTTGCATATCCGCCTCCGTCTCACCCCAACAGAGGGGCGTTTCGCGGACGTCACGGACGCGGGGTGGGATGCGGTGGACGCGGCAGCGTCGTCGCGCGAGGAGATCGCAGGGCGGGTTTTCCCGTGAGTGGTCGAGTGCGCGCAGGACGAACGGCGCTTCAATGCCTTCGCCAGACTTTTGGTCGGCGGCACACATGCCGATCGAAGGGGTAACGAAAGGTCGCTGCGTACGGCGAAGTCGTGTGGTCCTGGCATCCGTTGCTGATGTCAAGCCAGCGGAGATTTGCG
>DASXMF010000147.1:0-4594 GCA_036495845.1 Rhizomicrobium sp. | reverse complement strand
ATCGAGCAGCTGAAATCGCTCTGGACGGAGGGATTGTCGGCCAGCCACATCGCGCGTGTGATGGGCGGGGTGAGCCGCAATGCCGTGATCGGCAAGGTGCACCGCCTGGGTCTTGCCGGACGGGCGTGTGCGCCGCGAAGCGAACGCGTGAGGCTTCCCTCGGCGCCGAAATATTCGCTCCGTGCTCACATTCCCCAGCCCCCGATCGTCGAAGAAGACCCCATCGTGCTCGAAGACGGCAGCTTCGCGACTGTGCTGACCATCAACGATCGCATGTGCCGCTGGCCCATTGGCGATCCGGCGCTGGACGAGTTTCATTTTTGCGGCCGCAAGCCCAAGACGGGCTCGCCCTATTGCGAGGCGCACGCGCGCAAGGCCTACCAGCCTCAGCAATTGCGCCGTGAAAAGAGCCGTTTGGCCGGCTGACAAGATGCGCACGCTCCGCGGCGCCCGAGTTGATAAATCTCAGCCGGCGAAGGTGTCGTCGAGCGCGTAGCCGGCCGAGCGCACGGTGCGAATGGGATCGCGCTCGCCAAGACCGTTCAGTGCTTTGCGCAAACGGCCGACATGGACGTCCACGGTGCGCGCCTCGACATAGACATCGGAGCCCCAGATCGTATCCAGCAACTGCTCACGGCTGAAGACACGGCCGGGATGCTGGATGAGGTGATCGAGCAGCTTGAATTCTGTCGGGCCGAGATGGACGTCCTGTCCGGCGCGGCGAACCCGGTGGGCGGAACGATCCATTTCGATGTCTCCGATCCGCACGATGTCTTCCGCCAGGCTTGGACGGATGCGGCGCATGACCGCGCGCAGTCGCGCCAGCAATTCCGTCATCGAAAATGGCTTGGTGATATAATCATCGGCGCCCGTATCGAGGCCGCGGATGCGATCGGTTTCCTCCCCGCGTGCCGTCAGCATGACGATGGGTACGTTTCGTGTCTCCTGACGGCTGCGAAGCCTTCGGCACACCTCGATCCCCGAGAGCTGGGGAAGCATCCAGTCGAGCAGCACCAGATCGGGCCGGTGTTCGTCGGCCACCAGAATCGCCTCTTCACCATTCAGCGCCTCTAGAACCCGGTAGCCTTCACGCTCAAGATTGTAGCGCAGCAGGGTGATGAGGGCGCCTTCGTCTTCGGCGACGAGAACCGTCGGTTTCAACGTCATGCCTTGCGCTCGAATGGAACCGTGGTGGAGGAGGTCACGTCCGCCTTCGGACGCTCGCTCGCGAGGTGACCGCCGCTGACCATGTGATAGACGGTTTCGGCGATGTTGGTGGCATGATCTCCGCAGCGCTCGATGTTCTTGGCGACGAACAGCAGATGCGTGCAAAGGCCGATCGTGCGCGGATCTTCCATCATGTAGGTCAGAAGTTCACGAAACAGACTGTTGTAGATTTCGTCGATCTCGTTGTCCTGCCGCCAGACTGCCTCCGCTCCCGCGGCATCGCGGTCCGAATAGGAATCCAGCACAAGCTTCAACTGACCCAACGTCACCTTTCCCATGCGCGCGAGACTCGAGGTGAGCCGGATTGGTGGTTCCCGGTTCAATACCAGGGCGCGCTTCGCGATATTCTTGGCCAGGTCGCCGACGCGTTCGAGTTCGCTCGCGATCTTGATCGCTGCGAGCGTGTCGCGCAGATCGATTGCCATCGGCTGACGCAGAGCGAGAACCTTGACGGCCTGTTCCTCGATCGTTTGCTGCAACTGGTCGATGCGCGGGTCTCCGGCGATCGCGGCCTCGGCGAGTGCCATGTCGCGCTTGCCGATCGCCTCGATCGCTTCGGTAAATTGCGCTTCCGCCAGGCCCCCCATCTGGGCGACGCCGGTGGCCAGGCTTTCCAGTTGTTCGCTGAATGCCCTGACCGTGTGCTCGCTCATCCGTTCCTCGCTCACTGCTTCAGCCCGACAGGGAATCACCGCACATGGCGCATGATTGCCTAATCCACGATCCGCCATGGTCATGTGACAGATTTATATCATTTCTGTGACAGCGGCGAGGGCTTGGCGCCCTTGCGCCGGGGCGGCCGGGAGCAGGACGGTAAATGTGCTGCCCTCGCCGGCCACGCTGTCGATCAGGAGCCTGCCATGATGGCGGTTCACAATGTGCTTGACGATGGCGAGGCCAAGTCCTGTGCCGCCGCGTTCCCGGCTTCGGCGGACATCGACCCGGTAGAACCGTTCCGTAAGACGAGGAATGAATTCGCGCGGAATCCCCTCGCCATCGTCCCTGACTGCGACGGCGACGAAAGCCTCGGCACTGTGGCGTCCCGGCGGCGCTACCGGCGCGGAGGCAGGAGACAGGGTGACCCAAACGTGGCCACCCTGGCGACCATACTTGATCGCGTTATGCACGAGATTCTGGAACAGCTGAATTAGCTCGTCGCGGTCGCCGACGATTGGTGGAAGGTCGTCCCTCTCCTCGACCGCGATGGTTACCTCGTCGAGCCGCGCCAGTCCCTGGAGGGCGGCGGCGGCATCGCAGACCGCTCCCACAATGTCGACTTCGCCGAGCGGCGGCACGTGTTCGTTCTGCTCGATGCGGGTCAGCGACATCAAATCGTCGATCAATCTGCTCATGCGGCCGGCTTCGACGCTCATGATGTCGAGAAATTTCTCGCGTGCGTTCTCGTCGTCTTTCGCGTGACCGCGCAGCGTGTCGATGAATCCGGAGAGTGCCGCAAGCGGGGTGCGAAGCTCGTGGCTCGCATTGGCGACGAAATCGGCGCGCGCCTCCTGCGCACGCAGCGCTGCGGTAACGTCGTGCAGCAGAATGGCGGTGATCCGGGGTCCCAGCACCGTGCGCGTGACATACGCCTGGTAATGCTGTTCGACCGGCACGCGGACCGAAAACTCGACCGATGCGGGTTCACCGGTGGCTGCGGTGCGATCGATGGCCTGCAGAACCGCGGGCGTCCGCAGCACCGCCGATACGTGTTTTCTTCTGGTGTCGGTGCCGACCACGGCGACCATCGCCCGGTTGGCAAGAATGACGCGACTCGTTTCGTCGAGCAGCATCAGGGGATCGGGCAATCGTTCGAGCAGGTCCCGCGCACGCGGCGGCAGCAATACGGGATTGACCGAGTCGTCGTCCAAAGCATTTTCCGGCTCGCCGTCGTCGAGCGTGCGCGTTCTCATCCCGAGCGCGAGAAGCGCACTCAGTCCGCAGGCGCCGACAAGAATTTCAGGTGCATAAGGTATGCGGATCAACAGCACGGCGGCGGCGGCGGCCAACCCGCCGGCGAGCCACCACAGCCCTTCGCGCACGGCCACGCGCTCGTAAAGCCTGCGGACCATTTTTCGCCACGTGAATCGTTTCGCCCATCATACAGCATTCGCGGGCCGAGCCGGTGTGGTCACCAAAACTTCATGCGGGTTCGGAGCCGCCGTCGCGACCGGTATGCGGGGCGATCATCGGGAAATTGCCATCGTCGCCGAACCCAAGCTGCCGATCGCGCTCTTGAGCTCCGATTTCAATATCTTGCCGTTAGGATTGCGAGGCAGTGTTTCCGGCCAAAAAACGATCCTTACGGGTACCTTGAAGGCCGCGAGACGCGCCGCCACGAAGCCGCGCAAATCCTCCTCCGTCGCCGGCGTGCCCGATTTCAAATGCACAACGGCCACCGGCTCCTCGCCAAGCGAGTGATGAGGGACGCCAACCAGCGCCGCGTCCACGACCGCCGGATGCTCATAGAGTGCATTCTCGACTTCCACGCAGTAGATATTCTCGCCGCCCCGGATGAGCATGTCCTTTGCGCGGTCGACGATCGTACAGAAGCCTTCTTCGTCGAGTCGGGCGAGATCGCCCGTCCGCACCCAGCCGTCGACAAAGGTCTCCGCCGTGGCCTGCGGCCTGTTCCAATACCCCTTCACGATGTTCGGCCCGCGCGCCCACAATTCACCCACTTCGCCGCATGGCAGGATCGTTCCATCCGGTCCGACAACCTTGAGATCGCAAGCCGCCACGGCCGGTCCACATGAGTCCGGGCGATTCTGATAATCTTCGCCGCTGTGGGTCGTGCACGTCGCCGATGTTTCGGTCATCCCCCAACCGTTGCCCGGCAGCGATTTCGGAAATGCATCGGAAACCTTGCGTACCAGCTCGGGTGCAGAAGGCGCGCCGCCATAGGCCACACTCTCGAGAGAGGACAGATCATAGGCGCTTCGCATCGGGTGCTCGATGAGCTGCCATGCAATCGTCGGAACGCCGCCGGCCAGATTGATCTTCTCCTTCTCAATGAGCTGCAGCGCCCGCTCGATGTCCCATTTGCGCATGAGGACAATTTTGCCGCCGGAGTAGAGTGCAGGGTTGAGGACGGCGAAGCAGCCCGTCGCGTGAAAAAGGGGCACCGAGAGCAATGCTGCGCGTTGCGGCGCTGTCAGGGGATCGAGAACCGGGATGGGCTCGCCGCGACGGAGGAAATTCCGCGCGGCCGAGAATCCGGCTGCCATGATATTGGAGTTCATATTGCGGTGGGTGCCCAGCGCGCCTTTCGGTTTCCCCGTCGTACCAGAAGTGTAGAGAATCGTTACGTCGTCGTCGGGAGCCAGCGCGATGGACGGCAATGGCCGGTCAGGAAGGGCTGCCCAATCCG
>DASXMF010000146.1:0-8507 GCA_036495845.1 Rhizomicrobium sp. | reverse complement strand
TTGCCACGCAGGTCTCGATATCGCCGACAACTCTCCTGCCACCTCTGGCTCCGTGGCCTCTGAGCCGCGAGGAGGGATCGCCCCGGCGTCTGGAGTCTCCCACAGCACTTGATTCGTCTGCAGCCGGGCGTCGCGCGCATTGCCGCGACCACCGCTGAGCAGGGATCGCCACCAGACATAACCGAACTCGACGATCTCGCGGCGGGCAATGCCGCCGACGACAAGGACATCCGCGAGGTTTTTCCCTATCTGCTCCGCTTTCAGTGCCATTACGATATAGCCGTCGTCGTGCACCTGGGCGGTCGCAGGAGTCCGGTTCCCGACATGCTCGAACTCGAGCACGCTGGCAGCTTCTTCTCGCTCTATCGGATTCGGCACGAGGATTGCCCGGCTCGATGAGTGCTTCTCGCTACAGACGCGGTGTTGGAGCAAATTCGCTCGATCACGCCCTGGCGCCGGTGGTTCCGGTCGTTGTCGCTGTCGCCGGACTGGCGTGCCTTGCGGGGTTTGCTCGCGCGACTGCGCTCGCCTCTCTTCACGTGCCGCTGGATCCTAACGAAGGCTGGAACGCCTTTCACACTGCCGCCGCCATGGCCGGACATGGGCTCTACCCAGCGCCCGAGAGCTTCATGATCAATAACTATCCGCCGCTATCCTTCTATGCCGTAGGCGAACTCGGGAAATGGCTGGGCGACGATATCATCGCCGGTCGGGCGATTTCCCTCGCGTCATTCGTGAGCGTGTGCGCCTCAATTGGGTGGGCGGTCCGGCAAATGGGCGGGATGCGGCTGGCGGCCCTTTTTTCGGCGCTCTTCTTTGCAGGCGTGCTGCTTTTGGCCTCCGACTACGTCGGAATGAACGATCCGCAGCTTCTGGGGCATGCGATTCAGCTCGCGGCCCTGATTGTCCTGCTGAGGGACCGCAAATCGCGATTGGTGATATTTGCGAGCGCTGCGCTCTTCGTCGCTGGCTGGTTCGTGAAGCACAATCTGTTTGCTCTGCCGCTGGCCGCTCTCGTATGGCTGGCCCTGTACGATCGCCGCAATGCGCTCAAATTTGCGGCCAGCATGATCGCGCTCTTGACCTTCGGACTTCTCGCATTCCGAGTGAGCTTCGGCATAAATCTGCTCGCGCAGCTCGATTCCGCGCGCACTTATTTCCTTCGCCTGCTTTACGACAATCTGACCAGCTGGCTGGCGGTTGGATCGATCCCGCTTGCGGCGCTGGCCGGGCTCTCCATTCGCCGCCGCAGCGACCCGAACGTCGTGCTGGTTGCGCTCTATGCGGCATTGTCGGTGATCTCTGGTGCATATTTCCTGGGTGGCGCCGGAATTGACGTCAATGCGATGTTCGATGCCGACATTGCGCTTGCGCTCGCCGCCGGACTGGCCCTCGGAGCCTTGTTACGCGGGCCTGGCCCGCTGACCCACTTGACTGGCCGCGCGCTCGCGGTCGGCTGCATGGCGCCCTTGGCGGTCATGGCCTTGGCAAATTCGGACGCGCACGATGCCGGTTACTGGTTTCATCCCATGCAGGACGAAGCTGCGCTCGCGAGCAGGGACATCGCCTTCCTGCGCGCCCATCCGGGACCGGCGATGTGCGAGAGTCTGGCGTTTTGCTATTGGGCGGCAAAACCGGCCGAGGTCGATGTCTTCAACCTCGATCAGCAACTCGCGGCGCACGGGCGCAACGCGGCGCCATTTCTCAGGCTGCTCGACGCGCACCGGTTCGCCGCCATTGAGCTCGACGAGATCAAGCCGTTTCCGCTGCCGCCCGACATGGAGGCCGCAATCCGTCGCGACTACACGATCGATCACATCGACGACGAAGGCGTGTTTCTTGTTCCCAGATCGCGAGCGGGACCGTCACACGCTTGAGCATGTCCGGAGTGAGGTACCTGCTGCGAGATACTTCTTCAGCCTGAGCTTGCCGAAGGGTGCGCCGGCAAATCGCGCGCATATTTCATCTTCACGGTTCCGGTGCGTTCGAGTTTGGACCACCCGACGAAACGGCCGCGCAACGCGGTCGTGATCGAGCGCACCAGGACGTAATACATGATCTGACGATAGCCGAATCGCTGGAGCATGAGCCACCAGGTCAGGTTCCAGTTTTCGCGCCGCTCCATGCAGAAGCCGAACAGGGCGGCCAGCAGGTCGACCACCATGAAGACGGCGTAATAGATGCCGACCATATAGAGATTTGTGTTGCTGAACTCCGCGCCATGCTCGAGATAGGCAACGGTCTGAAACAGCAATTGCCAGACCAGCATCAGGTCCGCAACCGGGGCGAGCGCTGTCAGGAAAATCTGGAACAGCCAGGCTTGCGGCAGGGCCACCAGTCCCAGCGCACCGTAACGCGGGTTGAGCGTCATCGCGCGATACTTCCACAGGCATTGCAGCGTTCCGAAAGCCCAACGGAACCGCTGCTTGGCGAAACCGCGTATCGTCGCCGGCGCTTCTGTCCAGGCGATAGCGCTGGCATCGAAGAGCACGCGATAGCCGGCCCGCTGTACAGCGATGGTCAGGTCCTGGTCCTCGGCAAGCGTGATCTGGGTGAAGCCGCCAAGCTCGAGAAGCACGCTGCGGCGCCAGGCGCCGACCGCCCCAGGGACAACAGTCAGTGTATCGAGCGCAGCCAGCGCGCGTCGCTCGAGATTCTGGGAGACGATGTATTCGAGTGCCTGCCAGCGTGTGATGGTATTGATGCGGTTGCCGACCTTGGCATTGCCCGCAACGGCACCCACGCGCAGGTCAGCAAACCAGCGCACCAGCCGCGAGATCGTGTCCTCGCAGAACTGCGTGTCGGCATCGAGCGCGACAATCACATCGCCGCGCGCCCGTGCAAGCCCGGTGTTGAGTGCGTTCGCCTTGCCGCCGTTGGCAATGCGAACAAGTTGTACCCGGGGGTCGGACCCGAATTGTGCCTCGACAATCGCGGACGTCGCGTCGCGCGAACCATCGTCCACCACAATCACGTCGAGATCGGAATGTTCGCTCGCCAAAATCCGCTCGATGGTCGTCGCGATCACTTTCTCTTCGTTGAATGCGGGAATGATCACAGATACGCGGCAGGGAGTGGCGGAAGCGGGCGGCGCCGACTGCTCGGCTTCGCGCGGACGGTTGAACAGCGCCAGCACGCACCAGACGAGAAGCCGGCCAATGCCCAAAACGATCGCGGCGAGGAAGCAGTAGTAGAGAATTGTTCCGACCCAGCTGATTGCAAGGAAAACGAGCCGGTCCATGATGAGCGTCGGCGTAACCGGGAGCGGCGGCATGGCTTGCGCGCGTGTGAGACCGGCGAGTTGGGCAACGGGCACGAAGCGGTACCCCTGAGCCCGTAGGGTATCGATGACTTTGGGCAGAGCGGCCACGGTTTGCGACCGGTCTCCGCCCGCATCGTGAAACAGTATGATATTGGCCCGCTGGTCGGGATTCTTGGCGTGCACGGCGGCGAGGGTACGCTTGAGGATCGCGTCCGTCCCCGGAAGCGCCCAATCCACGGGATCCGCATGCATCCCGACAGTTATGTAACCCAGACTTTGCGCCAGCTCGACCGGTCGGAGCTCGGGGTCGTCGGAAGGTTCGGCGTCGCCGAGATAGGGCGGCCGGAACAGGCGAAGCGAACGCCCGGTCAGCGCCTGGAACAGGCGCTGGGTGGCATTCAATTCGAGAACGACTGCCGGACCTGGCGTGTCGGAGAGATTGGGGTGGGTGAAGGTGTGATTGCCGACATCATGTCCCTCCGCAACCATGCGCTGGACGATGTCTGGATAGGCCTCGGCGTTCTCGCCGATTACGAAAAAGGTCGCTTTGACGTTCTTCGCTTTCAGGATGTCGAGAATTTGGGGTGTCCATTGCGGATCCGGACCATCGTCAAAGGTGAGCGCGAGTTTCTTGCCGCTGCTGCCGATCTGGCGGATGACATAAGGCGTCGGCAGTTTGGTGTAGGTCTCGTCGTCGACGTCGCCC
This sequence comes from Rhizomicrobium sp., assembly GCA_036495845.1. GTDB lineage: Bacteria > Pseudomonadota > Alphaproteobacteria > Micropepsales > Micropepsaceae > Rhizomicrobium. The sequence goes on along the minus strand of DASXMF010000146.1, from coordinate 4,539 downwards.
GTATCCCTGTCGATGTCGAGGGTGCGAGCACCAGGCGTGGGGTGGGCTTCAACGTCGAGGATCTCGCCCTCGCCTTCGAAATCGACATCTTGGCTTGTGGGGATATTGCGCAGGCCTCCCGGCGCTGGCGTCCCGTAGTTGCGGCCGAGCACGGTCCAGCTCGATGGATCCTCGCTGCCGAGTTTCCAGAGCGCGTAGCCCGCAGGCTGATAGGGATCGGCCGCGTGAATCTGGTTGTAGGCCGTGGCGCCATCGAGAAACCACACCTCGTGCTTGCTGTTGTCGTCTTCGAGATAGGAAAAATGCGGATTGTTGGTCTGATCGTCGAAGACGATGCGCGCCTGAGAGTCGCGCGCGGCAATCACCGCTTCCTGAAATGACAGCGGCTCGCCGCGGCCCTCCGACCAGTCATACCCGTAATTGCCAATGCCGATGATGGTGCGTGCGGGCGAAAGCACCGCCATGCGCCTGTCGAGATTCTCCTCGAACCAGCTCTGACCCGCGATACTGCCCGGCTCCGAGGCATCGTCGTGCTCGTCATAGGCCATGAGCAGGGTGTAATCGACGATGCCCGCATAATTGGCGTAGGGCCAGGTGTCGTCATCGAAGGGCGACGCGATCACGACGAGCCAGCCGTGTGGCCTGAATGCCCCCTTCATCTCGCCCAGGAATGCCTGGAGATCGGGATAGGCGCTTTGCGGCAGCGCCTCGAAATCGACGACGGCACCCTGGAACTTGTTCCTGCTCAGATAGGAGACGATGCCGTTTAGAAGGATGCGCCGCCGCAACGGATCGGCGAGAAGCTCTGCCATGCCCGGACCGTTCCACACGGCATTTGAGGCATTCTGCACGAGTGGCAAGATGGCAATATTGGGCTTGGCATGCGCGATCGCCGACAAGGCGCGTCTGTCCACGTTGTGGACAAGCTGCATGTCGGACCCGCTCAGATTTATCCAGGCAGGCACGAACCAATCGAGTTTCGAAATCACGCGCTTCAGGTCGGGATAGCCGAGTTCGTCAGTGCTCAAATAGAACCCAACGGTGAGTGGGCGATTCGGAAAAGGCCGCAGTGCAGCCTTGGAACTGTGTGCCTGCGCGACCTGCGCGCGCTGGGCGCGCCACGCGCGCACCAGCTTCGCGCGTTCGGCGCGCGCTTCCTGGGCCAATTTGGCGGCGGCGGTCATCATCGCCGGATCGAAGGCGCGACGCACCAGTTCTGCCGGATTGATCGCGCTCAGATGCCCAGGGAGATTTGGCGTCGTGACACGAGGCTCGACGATCAGGCTGCCGATGAAAACGATGCCGATGAAGGTCGTGACGACTGCGGCGAGGCGCCCGAAGATGGACATGCGCGACGCTCGGCGCCCGCTTGCGTCAAAGAATACCGGCTTGTCGATCATCTCAGGCCCGCAGCGCTCCGCCTCACCGCCCGACGCATCGCGCGGGGATCAGGTCCGCAGCGCCCAAGCTTCGTGAAACAGATGTCATCCCCCGTCCGACATCAGGTAATGCCAGCACGAGGGCATTTTCAAGGCGATTCGGCGTTTTGCCTGTATCTTGATGCACGCCAAGATTTTGTAGGCTGTCGAAATCTGAAATCCTCGGTCGTCGGGAAGGAGGAGTGGTGGAGGGCGTACTCGAACCGCGGCCCGGGACGCAATCGAGCCTGATCGCAGCCGCGATCATGCTCGCCCTCGGTTTCGCCATTTGCCTTGCGCTCAATTGGCCAGGCCAGCTGTCCTATGATTCCGTTGCACAACTGCATGACGGCCGTACCGGACATTACAACGCCTGGCACCCCCCGGTCATGGCCTGGTTGCTGGGCCTGGCCGATGCCGCTCTTCCGGGCACCGGCCTGTTCATCCTGTTCGATGCCATGTTGCTCTTCGGCTCCATGCTATCGCTGCTTTGGCTTCGGCCAGGTACCTCCTGGTTGGCTGCCGCCGCTGCGGCGGCGTGCGTGGCGTTGCCGCAATTCGTCCTCTATCAAGGCATCGTCTGGAAAGACGTGTTGTTCGCCGATTCGGCCGTGGCCGGTTTTCTGGTTCTCGCTCACGCAGGAGTTCGTTGGCGGCGCGCTGGGGTGAGGTGGGGGTTGATCGGTGCAGCCTTCCTACTCTTCGCTCTGGCCGCGCTTGCCCGGCAGAACGGTGCCGTCGGGCTCGCATTTGGCGGCCCGGCATTGGCCGCAATTGCAGTCAGGAATGGCACTCGCCCGCGCGACGCGCTGGTCTGCGGCGCCGGCGCCCTGATGGCGGCCGGGTTCATCGTGCTGGCGGCGAGCCTGGCGTTGGCCGAGCGCTCTGGCGGCGGCTCCGGTCCTTTGGGACAGTTTCGGCTGCTGCAGTTCTACGACCTGATTGGAGTGGTAAAGGCCGATCCCGCGCTGAGCCTGGATACAATCGCGCGTGCTAATTCCGATCTCAACAAGCTGATCCGCTCCGACGGCGTGCGTCTCTACACGCCGGCGCGGAACGATACGCTGTACGGTGCCCCCGAACTGCTCGATGAATTCGCAAGCACTCCATCGGCCGCGGTCGGATCGCAATGGTGGGACGTGTTGCTGCATCATCCATTCGACTATCTCGGTGTGCGTGCGCGCGTGTTCTCATGGGTCTTTCTCACGCCCGATCCTGTCGGCTGCGATGACTGGTATGCGGGAGTCACCGGCCAGCCGCAAATGTTGCGCGACCTGGGACTGCACCGGAGGTATCGCGCGCAGGATCGCGTTCTGGGCAATTACGCCGGCCTCTTCGTCGGCACCCCCGTGTTTTCCCACGCCACGTACGCATTTCTTGATATCGTTCTTCTTGTTTTCCTGTTTTGGCGGCGCCGCCCACCAGACTTTGCTATCGTGTCCATGCTCCTCGGCGCACTTGCCTTCGCGGCGACGTTTTTTGTGATCTCGCTGGCCTGCGACTACCGTTATCTCCTGTTCCTCGATCTCGCAGCTGTGGCGGGATTGTTCTATTGTGCGGCGACCTGGGACGGCGGGAGCATGTCGACAAAGAGTCCTTCCAACAACGTCACGACTCAGTGAGGCAACACGGATGTCGGTTCGCGCCATTTCAGCGCGCTCGCCAGAACCTGTGATGCTGAGCGTCGTCATTCCGACGTTCAACGAAGCCGGCAATGTGCGCGAGCTTGTGTCGCGGCTTGATTGCGCGCTCGCCGGAATCGCCTGGGAAGCGATCTTTGTGGACGATGATTCTCCTGACGGAACGGCAAACAGGGTCAAGCAGCTCGCCGTGGAAGATTCGCGCGTGCGCTGTCTGAAGCGGCTGGGCCGCAGAGGTCTTGCCGGCGCCTGCATCGAAGGCATGCTCGCATCGAGCGCACCCTATGTCGCGGTGATGGACGCCGATCTGCAGCATGACGAAACCATCCTGCCCCGCATGCTCGCCGCGCTCGAATCCGGCTCCGCCGATGTTGTGGTCGGCAGCCGCTATGCGGCGGGCGGCAGCGCCGAATCCTTCACGCCCGATCGCGCGAAGCTCAGCCGGACCGCCACTAATTTTGCGCGAAGACTCCTCGGCGTCGAACTCGCCGATCCGATGAGCGGCTTCTTCATGCTCCGGCGGGATCGGCTCGACGAATTGGCCGGTGAATTGTCACCAGTCGGGTTCAAGATTCTTCTGGACATCGTGTTGACGGCGAAGAAGCGATTGCGCGTCGTCGAGATTCCTTATGAATTCCGTGAGCGGACGCATGGAACGAGCAAGTTCGACGCCGCCGTGGGACTTGAATTCGTGGGCCTCGCGCTCGCGAAATTGACCGGGGGCGTGATCGATCCCCGCTTCATATCCTTCTCGCTGGTGGGCACGACGGGGCTTGCGCTTCATCTCCTCATTCTGAGATTTGCCTTCGAGAACCTGGCGCTGAAATTCTGGCTTGCGCAAACCATTGCCACTTTCGTGTCGCTCGTAACCAACTTTCTCCTTAACAACCGGCTCACCTATCACGACCGGCGCCTTTCAGGGCGCGGGCTGTTCACGGGATTCCTGGGCTTCTGCCTCATCGGCGCTGCGGGGGCGGTCACCAATGTCGGTCTCGCCTCCTGGCTCTATTCGGAGCAGCCGACTTGGTGGCTCGCGGGTGCCGCGGGCGCAATGATGGGCGCGCTATGGAATTATTCGATGTCGAGCCAATTCGTTTGGCGGACCCGGTGATCGCGATGGAGCGGCCGGTTTGACCGCCCCGGCGCATATCTTCATCACCGGGGCCAGCAGTGGAATCGGTGCGGCGCTCGCCCGGTCTTATGCGCGGAACGGAATCCGGCTCTCGCTTCTTGCGCGCAATGCGGAAAAGCTCGCCCAAGTCGCACGCGAATGTCAGTCAGCCGGGGCGACGGTGGATTGGAAGACGATCGACGTGGTTTCCTCGGAATCCGTGCGCGTATGGATCGAAGAATGCGAAGCGATGACGCCGATCGACATGGTCATTGCCAACGCCGGAATCGGCGGCGAGAGGGTGATCGCACCTTTTTCAGGCGAAGCACCGGGTGTTGCCCGCGAAATCGTCGATACGAATATTCTGGGC
>DASXMF010000145.1:0-9491 GCA_036495845.1 Rhizomicrobium sp. | reverse complement strand
CCAAGAAAGGCGACCTTCACGGGGCCAAGCGCGACAAACCCCGTGTCAATTGCGGCGCAGTGCGGGGACGCGGTGTTAGCTACCGGAATTGCCGATACCATAATCTTAATCCGTGAAATCGCCTCTTCGATACCGTAGCATCTGCCGAAGTTGCAGGAGGCCGATTGGATGTCGGGTTATATCGCTGCGGTCGTTGCCTTCATCGCCCATCACGCGGCGTGGACGTTTCCCATCATGTTCGTCACGGCATTCGGCGAATCCTTCGTGTTTCTCAGCCTTCTGTTTCCAGGCACGACCATCATCGTGGCGGCGGGATTGCTCATTCCGGGCAGGACGCTGCCGTTGTTCCCGCTTTTGTCGGGGGCGATACTCGGCGCAGTGCTGGGCGACACTGTCTCGTGGTGGCTCGGGCTGCACTATGGACACTTGCTCGACAAAAGCTGGCCGTTTACGCGCCATCCGGAGTTGCTGGTGCAGGGCCGCTCGTTTTTTCGCCGCTTCGGCGTCGCGAGTGTGTTCATTGGGCGGTTCTTCGGACCACTTCGCGCCACAATTCCGTTGCTGGCCGGCATCTCGAAAATGCCCCCGCTGCCCTTCTGGCTCTCCAACATCGCCTCCGCTGCGATTTGGGCGCCCGCGCTGCTGCTTCCGGGCAGCGCCATCGTGCTATTGATGGACGATTTGCCGACGAGCAGGTTCTGGAAGTTGGTGGCGGGCATCGCGCTGATTGTGTGTCTGGGGATCGGAGCATGGTTCGTGCGCCGCCGTTTGTTCCCGAAGGCGAACCGCAACGAAATCGGGTGAAATGTCAGTGCCGGCCTAGTCGGGTCCGGCAGGCAAGAAGGGGAAGCACATGTCTGACTGGAAACACTGGCTGCAGCGCATCCGCGTGCAGCGTCCGCTTCGCAACACCTATAAGGAGACGATGGAAAGCCTGAGTGCTCTCGACAAGATGGCTGTGTGGATCACCGAGCATGTCGGGACGATGGCTTTCTTTCTCGCAATCTTCGTGTGGACCGCATTGTGGCTGGGCTGGAATTTTCTGGCGCCTGCGCGCCTGCAGTTCGATCCGCCGATGGGATTTGTGTTTTGGCTGTTCATCTCCAACCTGATCCAGATTCTGCTGATGCCGCTGATCATGATCGGCCAGAACATTCAGGGACGGCATGCCGAGGCACGCGCCGAACACGATCTCGAAGTGAACGTCAAGGCCGAGGAGGAAATCGAGGTGGTCCTGCGTCATCTTGAGCGGCAGAACGATTTGCTGATCGCGATGCTCGAAAAGCAGGGCATCAAGCTGGAAGAAGTCTTGCGGAGCGCCGAGCAGCGCCGCGCGGCCTTGCCAGCAGTTGGCCGATAGCGGTTCGCGGGATCGCGCCCGCTGCCGGGCATGCACGCGCAAGCCTGTTCAGAACGCGATCCGAATTCCTCCGAACGCGTTGATCGGCGGTGCCGGACTTTCAAAGCGATTGTCAACGCCGGGGCCGTTCGTCACCGCGTTGAGGGGGATTCCCGGCGCCCCAATTCCGGTCGGATCGCCGAGCACTCCGAACGTCGCGTAATTTGCATTCAGCGCATTCGCCAGGTTGACGAACAGCTCGACATTGTCCGTCACCTTGTAGCGGGAATGCAGGTTGACGACGGCATAGCCTGCCAGCGGCGCCAACTGATTGGATTCGTCGCCGCGGAAATACTGCGCGCTTTCATAGACGACATCTGCGCCCACGAGCCACGCAGGCGTCACGCGGAAGTCGGCGCCCGCCTTTATCCGGTTGGCCGGAATGCCCGGCAATATGTCGCCGGGCCGGACCTGAATATCGCCACTAGCGTCGGCAAACGGATTCTGCGCCGAGCTGAGAAGAAACGCGGACTGGAATGTCGCATCGACATGGCTGTAATTGAGAAATGCCGAAAACCGGTCGTCGCTGTAACGCAGGCCGAGTTCGGCACCCTGACGTCGCGTGCCGCCGATGTTCTGAAAATATCCCGTACTGAGGGAGGTCGCCACGCCATAGATGTCGTCATCGACATCGGTCCGGAAGAGGCTGACATTCCAGGTAAACGATCCGTCGCCGATCATCGGCGCGAGAAAGCGGCCGCGCAGACCTGCTTCCCAGGTGTGGGATACGACCTGATGAAGGGTTGGCGGGTCGCTGGAAAGGCTGGACGGCAGCAGGCACGGCGCCGCCGGATTCGAGCACTCGATTTCGCCCGGCGTCGGCGCACGGCTGCCTTCCGAATATCCGGCATAGGCGGTGAGATTTCTCTGCAGCTTCTCTGTCAGACCGAGAGCCGGATTGAAGCGGTTGTAGCTGTTTTTCCCCGAGAGGGCGCTGCCCAGACGGTCCGCGAGATCGATCTGCGTGACATTGTAGCGTCCGCTGGCGGTCACCGCGAGGGCTTTGCTTATGTTGAACGTGTCGGTCCCGAATATCCCGTAGTAGCGGTTTGTAGCGCCCAGACCGACCGGCGTGGCCGTCCAGGGTGTGTTCTCCGGAGTGTCGACGAACAGACCGGAATTGGAGACGACGAGAGCGGAGTTGATTGTCCCGAGTTCTGCGCGCGACTGGAAATGGGTCGTAGCCGTGTCGATGCTCGCTCCGAATGTGAGCTGGTTCTTGTGGGCGAACAGGGCTTCGGCATCGGTCGCCTGCAGCGAGCCGCCGACACCTCTTGTATGAATGGTATCAAAGTCATTCTCGCCGATATGGACCGTGCCACCCTTCGAGATATCGGGCAGCAGATCACCCGTGGCGTTGAGAAGCGGCGTGGCGCCGTCGGCCTGGCACGTGAAACCGGCGTATTGCGCAGTCGTGCAAGCCGTATAGTTCGTGGTGTTCCCATTGACGACACTCTGCCAATAGGCACGGTAGTAAAAATTGCCCTGGAGCGAAAAATTGTCGTCCACGGCGTAACCGCCATTGAGCGTCACGAAGGCAAGTTTGTTGGCGTTGCTCTGGGGACTAGTGAAGATGAGTGACCGATTGACGGCCAGCTCCTGCACGGGCGTGGGAGATTCGCCGTCAAGCCTGTTGTTGGCGCCCGTGAAGCTCAGGTCGAGCGTTAGGCGATGTTCGCGATAGCTCAAGTCCGCGTAGAGTTGCTCAACCTTGTCCTGGGAGAGTTCGCGCCAGCCGTCGTCCTCCTGGCCCCGAACCGCGACATAGAAGCCCAACGGCCCGGAATTGACGCCGTATTGCACGGAAACGTTGCGTTGGCCCCAGGAGCCACCCGACAATTCGACCTGATCGTCTGTATAGGTGAAGCCGTTTTTCAAATCGACGAGTACCGCGCCGCCAAGCGCGTTCAGCCCGTAGACCGGATTGGAACTGACGACGGTGACCCGGTTGATGGCAACGTCCGGGACCAGATCCCAGTTGAGGGAGTCGCCGAACGCCTCGTTTATGCGGACACCATTTTGGTACACGGCGAGACCTTCCGGCGTGCCAAGAACCGGTGAGGCTTCAAAGCCGCGAAACAGGATGTCGGGCTGGAACGGGTCGTCCAGATCGTCATTGATATTGACGCTGCCAAGCTGATTTCCGAGCGCCGCAGTGACGCTCGCCGACCCTTCGCGAATCAAATCGTCGGCGGTGACGATCTGGATATTGCCCGGCAATTTGTCGATATCGACGCCTGTACCGGACAGCGGCGTGGTGCCGGTGACGACCACCGTTTCAACAGCCTGCGAAGAGCCGGGCGGAGCAGCGTTCTCTTGTGCAGTGGCAGGCAACGATGTGCCGGACGCCTGAAGCATAGCTATCGCCAGACCGCGTAGAAAGAGTCTGAACGCACCCCCCTTTGACCCAGTACGAAGAGAGCGCGCCGCCATGTCATCTTTTGTCCGTTGTGGCGTGCCTTTGCACCGGTCTGAATTCAAATCAAAAAATCAAACAAAAACTTTGCGCCAATATGAGGGGGCGCCGCCCTGGCAGCGCATCCCGTCGTAAGTACACAAACATTCCCGATTGGATCGCATCAGCCGATCTGCGCGCGATGGCGGAGGGCATGATCGGCGAGCACGCAGGCGAGCATCGCCTCGCCTACGGGCACCGCGCGAATGCCGACGCAGGGATCGTGGCGGCCACCGGTGACGATCTCCGTGTCGCCGCCGGCGACATCGATCGTCCGCATGGGCTTGAGAATGGATGAAGTCGGTTTGACGGCGAATCGGGCCACGATCGGTTGCCCGCTGGAAATTCCGCCCAGTATTCCGCCCGCGTGGTTTGACAGGAATTGGGGCGCGCCGCCGGCGGTTTTGCGCATCTCGTCCGAGTTCTCCTCTCCGGCAAGCGTCGCGGACGCAAACCCGTCGCCAATCTCCACCCCTTTGACTGCATTGATGCTCATCAGAGCGGCTGCAATCTCCGCGTCCAGCTTGGCATAAATCGGAGCGCCAAGGCCCGCGGGTATGCCCTCGGCGACGAGCTCGACTATTGCGCCGCAGGACGAGCCGCTCTTGCGCAAGCCCTCCAGATAGGACGCCCAGCCGTCTACGGCCCCCGCATCGGCGCAGAAGAACGGGTTGCGGGCGACTTCGTCCCAATCCCACCGATCTCGGGCGATGTGTTGCGAGCCCATCTGCACGAGCGCGCCGCGAACGCGCACGCCGGCGAAAAGGTGGGCGAGCACCCTGCGCGCGATGGCGCCGGCAGCCACTCGCGCCGCGGTTTCGCGTGCCGATTGGCGTCCCCCGCCGCGATAGTCCCGCACGCCATACTTCATCCAATAAGTGTAATCGGCATGCCCGGGCCGGAATTTGTCGCGAATATCGGCGTAGTCTTTTGCTCGCGCGTCGACGTTCTCGATCATGAGCGCGATGGGAGTGCCGGTCGTGAGCTGCGCCTCCATCCGCTCGTCCCGGAACACGCCGGAAAGAATCCGCACGCGGTCGGGCTCTTTGCGCTGACTGACATATTTCGACTGACCCGGCCGCCGGCGATCGAGATCGGCCTGGATGTCGGATTCCTGCAGCGAAATTCCCGGGGGACAACCGTCCACCACACAGCCGAGCGTCGGTCCGTGACTCTCGCCGAACGTGGTCACGCGGAAGAGGTGGCCAAACGTATTGTGGCTCACTCTTCGCGTCCGCTGCGCGCGGCCGCAGCGCCGCCTTTGACGGCGACTGCGATGTCCGGCGCATCTTCGGCCTTCATGCCCACGATGTGGTAGCCGCAATCTACGTGCAGCACTTCGCCGGTGATCGCGCGTCCGAGATCTGAGAGCAGAAAAAGAGCCGTGCCGCCGACTTCCGACGTCGTGACTGTGCGTCGCAGTGGCGCGTTCAACTCGTTCCATTTCAGGATGTAGCGGAAATCGCCGATTCCCGATGCCGCAAGTGTCTTGATCGGTCCGGCCGAAATGGCATTGACGCGAATGGCGCGCTTGCCGAGATCTTCGGCCATGTAGCGGACGCTGGCTTCGAGCGCGGCCTTGGCCACGCCCATCACATTGTAGTGCGGCATCACCTTTTCCGCACCGTAATAGGTGAGCGTCAGAAGGCTTCCACCATTCGGCATCATTTTCTCGGCGCGCTGCGAGGCGGCCGTGAACGAATAGCAGGAGACGTTCATCGTCATCGCGAAATTGTCCGGCGTGGTATCGACGTATCGGCCCTTGAGCTGTTCCTTGTCGGAGAAGGCGATGGCGTGGACCAGAAAATCCAGTGAAGTCCAGGTTTCCTGAAGCCGGGCAAACGCCGCATCGAGCGAGCCTTGCTCCGTCACGTCGCAGTCGATCAGTGCCGCGGGCTTGAGCGGCTCGACGAGCGGCGTCACGCGCTTGCGAAACGTGTCGCCCTGATAGGTAAAGGCGAGCTCCGCACCATGAGCATGCAGTGTCTGCGCAATTCCCCATGCGATCGAGCGCTCGTTCGCGACGCCCATGACGAGGCCGCGTTTGCCGTACATGATGCCGCCTGCGTTCATTCGCTGGCGCCCCGGTTCCTGCCAGTTGCTCTCTGCCTTTGCACTCGACCCCTCGTTGTCTTGGCCCACCGAAGAGCGGGCCATCCAGTTGGATGTGGCGCACCGCTTGAAACGGAGCGAGTAGCAAAGCGCGAATTCGCGGCACTCTGCAGCTCTCAGTCTGTTGTGGCCCGCTCTTCGGCGGGCCACAACAGACTGAGAGAACATGCGTCAGACCCCTTGGGCCGCCCGCGTTACTTTCATACAGGTCCCCGCCGGCAAAGTCTCTGTGAGCCGAATCGCGGTACGCGCCGAAATTCAGCGCAGCTTCGCTCGAGGGTCAAAGTCCGGCTTCCAGGTTCCCGCAAACTCCCGCAATTCCTCATCTTGCTTGTCCGGCAGGGTGACCACGAGGCGCACATAAAGATCGCCAGCCGCCTGGCCACCATGCGCCGGCACGCCCCTGCCCTTGAGGCGCAGCGACGCCCCACTGTTCGAGCCGGCGGGAATCGTCAGCGCCACCTGCCCGGTGAGGGTAGGAACGGTGACCTTGCCACCCAGCACGGCTTCTCCAAGGGAGAGCGGCAGCTCCATCCTCAGGTCGTTGCCGTCGCGGGTTAGAAAAGGATGAGCCGCCACGGCGATGGTCAGCAGGATGTCTCCCGCGGGGCCGTTGTCTCGCCCGGACCCCCCTTGCCCCTTCAGCCGAATCTGCTGACCGTCGCGCACGCCCACCGGTATACGCACATCCACTTCGCGTCCGTCCGGGAGGGCAATCCTTCGGGTGCTGCCCCGCGCGGCTTCTTCGAAACCGATGGTGAGCGCGAACGAGAAATCCTCGCCCTTGCGCGCCTGGCGCCGCCGCCGTCCGCCGCGGCCACCGCCGCCAAGGATGTCGGCGAGGATGTCTTCCGGCCGGAATCCGCCTTCTGCGGCGTCGGCATCCTGCCAGGCAAAATGAAAGTCTCCGGGTCCTCCCCGCTCGAACGGACCGCCGCGGAAGCCCTGTGCGCCAGGATCGAAACCGCGCGGATTTCCATTGGCGTCGATCACGCCCTGATCGAATTTTGTCCGCTTCTCTTTGTCTCCCAGGATGTCGTAGGCCGCACTGATCTCCTGAAACTTTTTCTGGGCGCCGCTGTCGCCGCCCTTTGTATCCGGGTGGTGCTTCTTCGCCAGCGTGCGGAATGCCTTCTTGATCTCGGCCTCGCTGGCCGCTTTCGACACGCCTAGAACTTCATAGGGATCACGCATGGTCACTCCGGCTGGCAAACACATGTTCGATCATTGGAGAATCACGCTGTTTGTTTGCAATGTTCGAGTCGGCGTCGCCCGGAATATAGTGAGGAAAGGCGCAGATCGCGAAGAGGGGTCCGCTTTTCCGTGCAAAACGAAGATGCTATGCGGCCTGCATGACCAGTAGCGGCGGGCCTTTCGATGATGCCGAAATTGCAGCGCAGGCAGATCCACTGGCGCTGTTTTCAGCGTGGATGGCCGAGGCGGCCAAAAGCGAGCCGAATGAGCCCGAGGCGATGGCGCTGGCAACGGTCGACGCCGCGGGCCAGCCCAATGTGCGGATGGTGCTCCTGAAATCCGCGGATGCGAACGGGTTCGTCTTCTATACCAATCGCGAGAGCGCAAAGGGTCGCGAGCTGACCGGGCACGCCCATGCGGCGCTTTGCTTTCACTGGAAATCGCTGCGCCGGCAGATTCGCGTGCGCGGTCCCGCCGAGCTGGTCGGCAATGCTGAAGCCGACGCCTATTTTGCGACGCGGCCCAAGGACAGCCAGATCGGCGCCTGGGCCTCGGCGCAGTCGCGAGTGATGGAGGGGCGCTTCGCGTTCGAGCGCGAGATTGCGCGATACGCGGCAAAGTATGCGCTGACCAAGGTGCCACGGCCCCCATATTGGTGTGGATTTCGCGTGGCGCCTCTCGAGATCGAATTCTGGCGCGACCGGCCGTTTCGCCTTCACGACCGGCTCGTCTACCGCCGCGATTCGGCTGGCGCCCCGTGGCGGACGGAGCGGCTCTTTCCGTGATGGGCGCTCCATCCATTGCGGGCGTGGCTGAGAAATCGCGGATCATGCGGCGGGCGGCGCTGGCGGCCGTTGCCGTCTCCGGCATTCTGGTCGTGATCAAGGCTTCGGCCTACGTGATCACCGATTCCGTCGCCGTATTGGCGGCGCTCGCCGATTCCTCGCTCGATCTGTTCGCTTCATCGATCAACCTTCTGGCGATCAGTCAATCGCTCACGCCCGCCGATCGTGAGCACCGCTTCGGTCACGGCAAGGCCGAACCGCTCGCGGGGTTGGCGCAGGGCGCGTTCATCGCTGGCTCGGCCACGTTCCTCGTCGTCGAGTCGGTGGGCCGTTTCATCTCGCCGCGTGTGCCCACGCATGGCGCAATTGCCCTTGCGGCGATGGCGTTTTCGATCGTTGCGGTGTCAGCGCTCGTGCTTTTTCAGCGAATGGCCGTCAGGCGCACTGGCTCGATCGCCATCCGGGCCGACCGGCTGCACTATCTAGGCGATCTCCTGACGAATATCGGTGTTGTGGTCGGCGTAGTCGTTGCGACGCGGTTCGGAATCGCAGTCGCGGATCCGATCGTCGGATTGGGTGTTGCGGCGGTTCTGATCGCCAGCGCGTGGAGCGTTGTCCGCCAGAGTTACGACCAGCTCATGGATCGCGAACTGCCCGACCGCGAGCGCGAACGGATCAAGTCGATCGTGCTGAGCCATGACGACGTCCGCAACCTCCACGATCTGCGCACGCGCGCGGCGGGCATCTCGAAATTCGTCCAGCTGCATATCGAGCTGGATCCCGCGCTCAGCCTCTCGCGGGCCCACGAGGTGTGCGACGCTGTCGAGGCGGACATCCTCTCTGCCTATCCCGATGCGCAAGTGATCATTCACCAGGACCCGGCGGGCGCCGAGAAACCGCCCCCTCTCGCCCGCTCGTGAGAGGGAGCACTCGTAAAGCGCGCACGCACTGATAGTGTCGGATCCATGACCCCGATGCGCGCCACCGCTTCCGACGAAGAGCCAAAGACTCTCATCCTCACCGGTGCGAGCCGCGGCATCGGCCATGCAACGGTGAAGCGCTTTGCCAGCGCGGGCTGGCGCGTCATCACCTGCTCGCGTCATGCCTTCCCGGAAAATTGTCCGTGGGCCGCCGGACCGGAAGATCACATCCAGGTCGATCTGGCCGATCCCGACGACACCTTGCGGGCCGTGCGCGAAATGCGCGAGCGCCTGGCACACGGAAAGTTGCACGCCCTCGTGAACAATGCGGGCATTTCGCCGAAAGGACCCGGCGATACGCGCCTCGGCGTGCTCGCGAGCGGAATGGATCTGTGGCGGCAGGTGTTCGAAGTCAATCTCTTCGCGACCATCTGGCTCGCCCGCGGCCTGATCGGGGAACTGACCTCGACGAAAGGCGCGATCGTCAATGTGACGTCGATCGCGGGGAGCCGCGTGCATCCGTTCGCCGGCGCCGCCTATTCCACGGCCAAGGCGGCGCTTGCCGCCCTGACGCGCGAGATGGCCGCCGATTTCGGTCCACTGGGCGTTCGGGTGAACGCCATCGC